>NZ_JBNPNC010000041.1:0-25613 GCF_050314315.1 Desulfovibrio sp. SGI.102
AATGCCAGAGCGCGGCAGGGGGCAGGTGTTCCGCTATGTTCGTGGTGTCGGATTACACGGCGGCCGGAGTAGCATGTCTGGGAGAGTGTGGTAGGGATCGCAGCTGAATAGCCGCTGGGGTGCACGGACATTTTTTGAAAATGCCTCAAAACGAAAAAAGCCCTTACGATTTCTCGTAAGGGCATGATTTCGTTGGCGTCCCCAAGGGGATTTGAACCCCTGTCGACGGCGTGAAAGGCCGTTGTCCTAGGCCGGCTAGACGATGGGGACGCACTATGAAGTTGTGATGGCTGGGCTGCAAGGACTCGAACCTTGATTAGCGGAGCCAGAATCCGCCGTCCTGCCAATTGAACGACAGCCCATCGCGAAAATGGAACCTACGCAAAACCGGCTCTCTTGTCAACAAAAAAATCGAAAAAATTTTAAGGCTTCGTATCCGGCAGAAAAAATGCGGGAGCGGCCAGGAGGGAAGTGCCCTTTGGCACAGTCACGGGATGCCGCATTACAAAATATTTCACATGATATCTAACCTGTTGATTTTCCATGGCGACATGATGGGATGAATGTTTCTATCCTGTGAGAATAGTTTACTTTACTTTGCCTCTTTGCCCGGTATTATCCTTGGGATGTGCGGCCTGTGCGCGCCGCAAGAGCAAGATGGTTTGTGAAAAAAGCCGCTGTCTTTTTTCGGGATGGGAGGGAACGCTCCGCAAGAAGCCTTCTTGTTGCTATTTTCAATACGACGTGGCGGGGAGCAGCCCGGCCGCAAACGGAGGTTGTCTGTTATGGAACAAAACAACGAAGTCGTTGTCGACCGTGCCAAGTCGCAGTGGTCCGACTTGTGGAAGAAGGAAGACTACTGGGCCATCTGGATTGGCTTTTTCTTCCTGATCGTGGCCGCATGGCTGTGCTTTGGCCAGCGTCCGGCCCTGGAAGCCAAGTTCAACGAATACGAGACCATCATCAAGGCTGAGGAAAGCAAGCCCTTCAAGACCATCGAATGGTACAAGGCCACTGCCGCCCAGAAAAACGTGCAGGCCCAGAAGCAGTCCCAGGTGGCTGATGTCATCGCTTATCTGAAGAAGCCCGCCCGCTGGACCGACAATCCTCTGGATGCCCTGATGATGGATCAGGCCCGCGCGGATGAGCGCAACGCCGCCCTCAAGCCCAAGGTCGAAGCTGCCAAGCAGGCCGCTGCCGAGGCTCTGGCCACGGCCAAGGCCGCCCAGGATGCCGCCGCCGCTGCCGGTTATCAGGACGCCGGTCTGAATGATGCCGCCAAGGCCGCCATCGACTCCTGGCAGAGCGCCGAAAAGAAGGCCTCCAAGGCCGTTTCCGGTCTGGCCAAGCCCTTCAACCGCATCCCCACCCTCATCGTGCTGGGTCTGGTGCTGGGCGCCCTGTGCACCGTCGGTGCCGTGTTCATGGGCATGAACCCCGGCAAGTTCTTCGTCTCCTTCCTCATCATCTACGCCCTCTGCGTGCTGGCCAACATCCTGGGCAACCAGAAGACCATGCGCCTGTACGGCATCAACGCCGAGATCTGGTCCATCGTCATCGGCATGATCATCGCCAATACCATCGGCACGCCCAAGCTGGTCAAGGACGGCGCCCAGGTGGAATACTTCATCAAGGCCGGTCTGGTGCTGCTGGGTGCCGAAGTGCTGTTCCACAAGATCCTGGCCATCGGTATCCCCGGCATCTTCGTGGCCTGGGTGGTCACCCCCATCGTGCTCATCAGCACCTTCATCTTCGGCCAGAAGGTGCTCAAGATGCCTTCCCGTACCCTGAACATGGTCATTTCCGCCGACATGTCCGTGTGCGGTACCTCGGCGGCCATCGCCACCGCCGCTGCCTGCCGCGCCAAGAAGGAAGAACTGACCCTGTCCATCGGCCTGTCCCTGACCTTCACCGCCATCATGATGGTGGCCATGCCCGCCTTCATCAACTGGGTGGGTATGCCTGAGGTCCTGGGCGGCGCCTGGATCGGCGGTACCGTGGACGCCACCGGCGCCGTGGCCGCTGCCGGTGCCTTCATCGGTCCCAAGGCCCTGCAGGTGGCCGCTACGGTCAAGATGATCCAGAACGTGCTCATCGGTGTGACGGCCTTTTGCGTGGCCATGTACTGGTGCGCCAAGGTGGACGTGCAGGAAGGCCAGAAGGTCAGCGCCATGGAGATCTGGCACCGCTTCCCCAAGTTCGTGCTGGGCTTCCTGACGGCTTCCATCGTCATGTCCGTGGTCAGCTCCTCCCTGGGTGCTGATGTGGGCAAGATGCTGGTGGATAACGGCATCAACAAGATCTCCGTGCCCCTGCGCGGCTGGTTCTTCGCCCTGGCCTTCGTGTCCATCGGTCTGACCACCAACTTCCGCGAACTGGGCAAGTACTTCAAGGGCGGCAAGCCCATCCTGCTCTATGTTTGCGGTCAGTCCCTGAACCTGGCCCTGACGCTGCTCATGGCCTGGATCATGTTCTACAAGGTCTTCCCCGAAATCACGGCCAAGATCTAAGCTTCATCTGCAATCAAGGGGGGCCGTTCCGGGAACGGCCCCCTTTTTTTCCCGGATGTTCCGGTGTAGGGTGATCCTCATGAATGACAGAATCTTCAAGATGGGCAAGCTTGTCCTCTGGGGCGTCGGCCTGTGGGTCTTTTTCGCGGTCATCACGCCGCGCCTTGTGGCCCTGAGCCCTGCCTGGCAGCATTATGACCGCGTTCAGGAAGAGAACGGGCTGGACAGCGGTGCCCTGTATTACACCAATGTCCCTGTGGTACAGTCTGCCGAGGAGGCCATGAAGCATGCCGTCAAAGCCGGGATGGCCGAGCGGCGCGAACTGGCCATAGCCCAGCGCCGGAATGCGGAGCTGTGATGACGACGCCCGTATGCCGTTTTGTGGTCAGCGCCTGTCTGGCCGGGGAATTTTGCCGCTATGACGGCGGGAGCAACGCCTGTGCTGCGGTCCAGGAACTGGTGCGCAGGGGAGAGGCCGTCACGGCCTGTCCTGAAGGGCTGGCCTGCCTGCCCGTGCCCCGCCCGCCGTGCGAGATCAGAGAAGGGCGCGTCCTGTCGCAGGATGGCAGGGATCTGACGGAGGATTTCCTCCGGGGGGCCCGCCTGGCCATGGAGACGGCCCGCAGGCACGGCTGTACGGCGGCCATCCTCAAACGGCGTTCGCCCTCCTGCGGTGTGGGGCAGATCTATGACGGCACGTTCAGCCGTACCCTTTGTCCCGGTGACGGGCTGTGGGCACGCATGCTGCGCGAGGCCGGGTTCGCCCTGTATACCGAGGAACATCTGCCCGAAGATATCTAGACCTGCGAAAGGTCGTTGCCCGTCTTCCCTGAGGACGGGCTTTTGTTTTGGGGCGCTGCGGCTTGTGTTTCTCCTATCCATCAGATAAGAAAAAAGGCCGGCAGACGCTGCCGAATGGACTTTTTACGGAACGAGGAACCCATGAAAACCGAATCGCTTTGCCTGCATGCGGGCTATACCCCCAAGAACGGTGAGCCCCGGGTACTGCCCATCGTGCAGAGCACGACCTTTACTTATGACTCCACGGCCGAAGTGGCCAAGCTTTTTGACCTGGAAACTTCCGGCTTTTTCTACACCCGTCTGGGCAATCCCACGGTGGACGCCGTGGAGCAGAAAATCGCGGCTCTGGAAGGCGGCGTCGGCGCCCTGTGCACCTCTTCGGGACAGGCTGCCATCCTCATCGCCATCCTCAACATGGCCCAGAGCGGCGACCATGTGGTCAGCATGGCCAGCATCTACGGCGGCACCTTCAACCTGTTCGCCGTGACGCTGAAGAAAATGGGCATCGAAGTGACCTTCGTGGACCAGCGGGCCGATGACGCCGAGATCGAGAAGGCCATCCGCCCCAACACCAAGGCCGTGTTCGGCGAGACCCTGACCAATCCTTCCATGGACGTGCTGGACATCGAACGCATCGCGGCCCTGGCCCATCGTCACGGCCTGCCCCTGATCGTGGACAATACCTTTGCCACGCCTGTGCTCTGCCGTCCCTTCGATTTCGGTGCCGACATCGTCGTCCACTCCACCACCAAATACATGGACGGCCATGCCCTGCAGATGGGCGGCGTCATCGTGGACAGCGGCAAGTTCGACTGGACTTCCGGGCGCTTCCCCGAATTCACCGAGCCCGACGCCTCGTATCATGGCCTGATCTATACCAAGGCCTTCGGCAAGGCCGCTTACATCGTCAAGGCCCGCGTGCAGCTCATGCGTGACCTGGGATGTTGCCAGACGCCGCAGGGCGCCTTCTACATCAATCAGGGCCTGGAGACCCTGCCCCTGCGCATGGAACGCCACTGCCGCAATGCCGAGGCTGTGGCGACCTTCCTGGCCGGGCACGACAAGGTGGAGAGCGTCTGCTACCCCTGGCTGCCGGACAGCCACGACAAGGCCCTGGCCGAAAAATACCTGCCTAAGGGCTGCAGCGGCGTCATCTCCTTCTCGCTCAAGGGCGGCCGCGACGCCGGGGCCCGTTTCATCGACAGCCTGAAGATGGTGTCCCTGCAGGTGCATGTGGCCGATATCCGTACCTGTGTCCTGCATCCGGCCAGCTCCACGCATCGCCAGCTCAGTGACGAGCAGCTCACGGAAGCTGGCATCACGCCTGGCATGGTCCGCCTGTCCGTCGGTCTGGAAAATATCGACGACCTTCTGGAAGACCTGTCGCAGGCGCTGGCTCAGGCCTAAGTGATAACAAGACTGTACAAAATGAGAGAGCGGGTCCCGCAGGGGGCCCGCTCTCTTTGCGTTGTGGCTGATGGGCTGCTCCTGCTCCGTCAGGGACAGGCAGGAGAGGACGTCTCAGACTTTTTTACTGTCTTTTGCAAACTGTTTCAGTCTGCATTATTGGCGATCTCGGCCATGGTGGCGCCGGTGGCCCGGCACAGGTCGTCCGGCGAAAGGCAGAGCTGCACCCCGCGCTGTCCGGCGCTGATATAGATCTGCTCCCAGAGGATGGCATGCTCATCCAGAAAGACGGGGTAATCCTTTTTGGCTGCCAGCGGCGAACAACCGCCGCGGATGTAGCCTGTCAGGGGCAGGACTTCCTTGAGGTGGACCATCTCCACATGCTTGTTGCCGGATGCCGTGGCCAGGGCCTTCAGGTTTAGTTCCGCCGCGGCGGGGATGCAGGCCATGATGACGCCTGTTTTGTCACCGCGGGCCACCAGGGTCTTGAAAACGCAGCCGGGATCCACGCCCAGTTTGTGGGCCATGGTCACGGCGGAAAGGTCGCTTTCGTCCACATCGGCCTGATGCAGGGTGAAGGGGATCTCCAGACGCTCCAGCAGGCGCGCGGCATTGGTCTTGGCTATTTTTTTGCTGCTCATAGTGCTTGCGATAAACTTGTGATCGAAACGGGGGATGGCGTCATTTGACCTGCCAGCAGGCCGTGACCTGCCGGAGGATATCATCCTGTGCCTGTTGCCGCAGAGCGGTCAGCTGTTCCAGCAGGGCAGGGATGCGGGCGCGAAGGTCCGCCGGTGTCCCGGCATTGTCCACCACCAGATCGCTGGCGGCTTCCTTGCGCTCGGCTGGCCACTGCCAGGCTTCCAGAGTCGCGGCTTTTTCTTCGCTCCAGCCGCGGGTGGCCATGATGCGTTGCAGGCGGATCTCGCGCGGGCAGCGTACCGTCAGGCTCAGGGCACCGGGCAGACCGGCCTTATGCCAGCCGCATTCGAAATACAGGGGGATCTCCGCCACGGCGCAGTCCTTGCCCTCGGCTTCCGCCTTGTCCCAGAAGGCCAGGATGGCGTCCCGGACAAGGGTATGGACCATCTGCTCCACTTCTTTGCGCAGGCCGGGGGCCTGCTGCATGGCCTCCAGCAAAGCGGGTTTGCACACGCTGCCGTCATCCTCCAGCAGACGTTCCCCGAAGCGGCGGCCCAGATAATCGGCCATCTCCCCACCGGCGGCATAGAGCTGCGCCACCAGGGCATCGGCGCTGACCGTGGGCAGGCCCGTCTCTTCCAGGGCATGGGTGAGGGTCGATTTGCCGCAACCGGGATTGCCGGTGATGACCAGTCGCTGCATGCGGCTGCTGTTGTTCAGGATGGTCCGGAGCATGTCGTCGGGCGGCGGGCAGAAAAATTCCAGCGCCTCGCCCGACAGGGGATGGCAAAAACTGATGTGCCAGGCATGCAGCATCTGGCGTGGGGCACGGGCCGCCACAGGGGCCGGGGCGTACAGGGCGTCGCCCAGCAGGGGATGGCCCACATGCGCCATGTGGACGCGGATCTGGTGCGTGCGTCCGGTATGGATGCGCACGGCCACCAGCGAGAAATCCTTGCGCGGGCTGCTCCAAAGCACGCGCCAGTCGCTGTGGGCTGCCTTGCCGCCCCGGTTCTCCGGGACAACGGCCATCTTGACCTTGGCGGTAGGATGGCGGCCCAGAGGTTCCCGGCAGGTGCCCGTCTTCGGGGGCACGCCCTGCACTAGGGCCAGATACTCCTTGTGGACTTCCCGCCGGGCAAAGGCCTCGCTCATGCGCAGGCGGGTGGGCTCGTCCAGGGCCACGAGCAAAAGGCCGCTGGTGTCCTTGTCCAGACGATGGACCACACCGGGGCGCAGGCCTTCCTGTTCCCGCAAACGCGGGAAGTGGTGCAGCAGGCGCTGGACAAGCGTGTTTTCCGGGCAGGACGGACAGGGATGGACCGTCAGGCCCGCGGGCTTGTTGCACAGCAGCAGATGCTCGTCCTGCCAGAGGATGTCCACCGCTTCGTCTTCGGCGCGAAGCTCGTTGGCCGTATCGGGTAGATCGAGACGGACCTCCTGGCCGGCCTTGAGCTTGAGGGACGCCGTGGAGACCGGCAGCCCGTCGATGCGGCAGGCACCGGCCGTGATGGCACGCTGCACGGCGGCCCGTGAGAGGTCGGGCAGCAGACCGCACAGGGCCTTGTCCAGCCGCTGCCCCACCAGAGCGCCCGCCACGCGGAAGTCCAGCTGACGAGGGCTTTCCCCGCTCATCAACGGCCTCCCAGGACGGTGATGCTGTTCACGCGGTCACCAAAGGTGGTGGTGCGGTACAGATTGCGCAGTTCGCTGCCGGGCGTGATGGAGCTGACCACGGCACGGCCGATGACGAAGCGCTCGTTGTCGCTGGCGCCCTCTACGGTGCGCACGCCCCAGACGTTGTGGAAGATGGCGGGCCGCCCCTTGTAGGGCCCCACATAGAGCATGATGTGCCCGCGCAGCCAGACCAGGGTCAGGAAGGGGACGCCGTCGCGCAGGATGGCCTTTTCCTTTTCCTTGATGCTCATGCCGTCCAGCATGATGCGCCGTCCGCTGCGCGCCTGGGACAGGGAGTTGCGGGGCAGCCAGATGCCGAAGGGCGTCAGCAGCTCGCGGGTCAGGGCGGAGCAGTCGCGGTCGCCGAACATGCCGCCCCAGCCGTAGCGCTGCCCCATCATGACGTTGCCGATGAGGGCCACCTGCGCCGGGGTCATGGGCAGGGGCTTGATGGCGGCGTCTTCATGGGCCAGCGTCAGTGTGACCACGGTCGCCCGGCTGCCGTTCTTGACGGGGACCAGCACCGCCAGGCGGGTGTTGTCGCTCTGGGACGGGGCCAGAGGCAGGACAGTGCCGATATTGACCTGTCCGGCCAGGCTGCCGGGCAGGGGGACGTTGTCGCGCAGCACGGCCACATAGCTGCCGGTCTTGTAGCTGGCCTCGAAAGCCTCGTCCACGATGCCGATATCATTGGCGTCCACCCAGCCCGCGGCCACGGGGGTCTCCACATAATACCAGTTGCCGTCACGGCTGGTGTGGGCGATGAAGACCGGCGTCCCCACCGGCAGCAGGGAATACTGGAAGTAGTCGAAAGGATTGATGCGCGGGTCAGGCGTGGGCTCGCTGAAACGCGGCGTATGGCTGGGCATCTCGCGCAGGTCGGCATTGCGTACCGTGATGCCGTACATGGCCGTGTTGGGGAAGCTCTTCAGACCGGCGTTGGCACGCATGGCGTCCCATTCGTCCTGGGTCCAGCGCACGTCACCGTATTTGTAGCCCTTGGCCTTGCGGAAATAGATCTCCACGTCCCGTTTGCGGATGGAGGTCTTGCGCATGTCCCAGGGGCCGAAGAAGATGCGATTGAAGCGCGCGTCCTGCTCCGCCTGGGCCTGGCTGTCCAGCAGGGGCGTGTCGGCACCGGCCTGCTGGGCGAACACGGTCAGATCCTGCGGAAAGCTCCGCATGTCACGGATGGTGCCCAGATGCGGGGAAGGGATGCCGTCACGCGGCGGGATCTGTTTGCCGCCGCAGGCGGCCAGCAACAGCAGCGAACACAGCGCCGCCAGCCGTACCCCTGTCCAGAGGAAAGACCGAGTCATGATGCCCCCTTATTTGAAGCTCACCTGATACTTGCGCAGAAAGTCCGTCGGCAGATAGGTCATCTTGGCCTGGCGCAAGCCTTCTTCATCCAGATCCTGGGCCCGGTTCAGCAGCTCGAAGCCGTTGCCCGCCTCTCGGGAGAAGCAGGCATTGATGGTCTGGTAGACGCCGCGGAAACCGTTGAGCCCTTTTTCATAATGGACCCCCAGCGTCTTTTCGTCCAGTGCTTCCCCCACGCTGAAGGCCACCATCTGGCCGTCCACATACAGGGAACCGCCGCACAGGCCGTCCAGAAGCTCCCAGTGGGAGAGCACGCGGTTGATGGCTTCGTTCTCGGCACGCAGGGAAGGGGAGTCCTCGCATTCATGCCACTGGCACCAGTCGTCCTGCAGGCCCAGCACGTCTTCCACCATGGCATCGTCCAGCGGCCGGTAGTCGATGCCGTAAGCCTTTTCGAAGCCGCGCAGGTGGTTACGCTTTTTATGGTAGCGGTTGCCCGGCAGGGTGGCCAGATCGCTCTGCAGATACAGGTATTCCCACTGGCCGCGCGAATCATGCTCTTCGACCTTGTCCGGCAGGGCCGCGCGCCAGCGCTCCAGCAGTTCTTCGGGCACGCGGATGAAGCTGCGGCAGGCGTCGTCGATGCCGCTGGCAGCCCAGTCCACGGCGTCCCAGTCGCCCACAGGGGCCCAGTAGGTGACGAAGGGCACGGTCTGGCGCAGCCAGCACAGATCGCCGTCAAAGGCCCACTGCAGGCCGAAATACTGCTGCCAGCCCCAGATATTGGGCAGGCTGTAGTCCAGGGAACGACGCGGGGTCTTGTGCCACAGTTCGTAGAATTCGGAACGACCGTCCAGGGTGACGGGAGTGAAAGAAAGATTCTTCATCAGGGGAACCTGTTGTTATCTGTTGTCGTGATGGTGCCGGGCGCGCATGGCAAAGCGGGCCCAGTCGCGGTACAGTAAAACATAAAACATGATGGCCGTTTGTAAACACTGCGAGACCAGCATGGCCAGGAACACGCCGGAGGCCGTGCCCCACAGCCAGTGGCCCAGCAGCCAGCCCAGCGGCAGACGTACCAGCCAGAAGGTGCCGCCGTAGACCATCAGATTGTAGCGTGTGGCGCCCGCGCCCACCATGACGCCGCCCATGACGGTGCTGGCGATGGAAAAGGGCGTGGAGAGCAGATTGTAGGTCAGATAGTTGATGATCTGGGCCTGCGTGCCCGCCTCGTGGGAGAGCAGGGCCGCCAGTTCGGCCCGGAAGGGCCAGAGCAGGGCCGCTACGACGCTCATGCCCAGCGAGGCGATGACGATCATCTGCAGGGCGACGCGCTTTGCCTTGGCGGGCTCGCCCATGCCGAGACAGTTGCCCACCAGCACGGAGACGCTCATGTTGAAGGCCATGCCCGGCAGGAAGAGCAGGGCCTCGATGCGCAGACCGGCGGTGAGGCCCGCCAGAGCGTTGATGCTGTCGAAAGGCAGGGAGGCCACCAGGACGAAAAGCATGAGGTAGCCGGACTGCCAGACGATTTGGGCCGCGCCCGCGGGCAGGGCCACCTTGAGCAGGTAGGGAAGACCGGCCCGCAGCCAGCGAGTGGTGGGCATGGCCCGGCGGCACAGGTAACCGGCACGGCAGAGCAGCAAACAGTTGGCCACGGCTCCCAGACACTGGGCACCGGCATTGGCCCAGGCGATGCCCATATAGCCCATGCAGGGCAGGCCGAACCAGCCCAGGCCCAGCCCCAGACAGCCCAGCAGGTCGAAGACGCAGACCGTGGCCGCCACCCAGAGCGGCGGCAGGACCTGCCGGGTGGCACGGAACATGACGCCGGTGGCGGCGTAGACATACTGGGCGGGCAGGGCCAGCATGGTGATGTCCCAGAAACCGGCGGTGACCGGCAGGATGCGCTCCGGGACCTGGAGGACGCGCAGGATGGGGCTGCCCAGCTGCCAGCCCAGCAGGGCCACCAGGATGCCGGCCAGCAGGCTGCCCAGGACGGTGGTGCCCACATAGCGCTGGGCGCGGCGCATGCGCTTGGCCCCCAGTGACTGGCTGACCGCTGCCGTGGCGCCGCTGGACATGGACATGGCCACGACCATGAGGAACAGGCCGCACTGATTGACCATGCCGAGCGCGGCCTGCACGTCGGCACTGATGCGTCCGGCCACCCAGATATTGATGAAGCCCATGAAGAAGACCAGATACATCATGAGCATCTGCGGCCAGGTGAGCTTCCATATGGCACGGGGAGAAACGCTGAGATCCGGTTCCGGCATGAGGTGTTCCAAAGATGTTTGCGTGCGGCTGACACGGAAAAGGTTGATGGACAGCAAGGGGGCTCTGGCCGGGAAGGCTTCCTGCTCCGGCAGCCCGGCGGCAGGCCGTGAACGGCAGCGCACCGGCGTATCGGGGAGTCGTACGCCCCAGCAGAGCTGGGGACAGGCGACGTGCAAAAACTGTGGCCCTGATGGGGGATCAGGTCCCGTGGACTGCCGGGCAGGGCAGGACGCCGTCACTGCAAGGAAAAAGGAGGAGCGATCGTAGCGGGCCGAAGCGCTCGAAGGGGGAAGAGGGCGCTTTCCCGCTGGAAAAGTCCCCTTCCCCCTTCGTGAAAATCAGGCAGGCGGCCCAGGATTACAGCAGGCCCTCGTAACAGGCGGCCAGATCTTCCAGGGTCTCGCGGCGGCGGATCAGACGCACGCTGCCGTCGGCCTGGATCAGGATCTCGGCGGCCCGGCAACGCTGGTTGTAGGAGGAGGACATCACGAAACCGTAAGCCCCGGCGTCCAGCACGCCCAGCACGTCGCCTTCATGCAGCAGGGGCAGCTGGCGGTTCTTGGCCAGGATGTCGCCGCTTTCGCAGATGTTGCCCACGACGCTCTGTTCCACGGTCTCGGTATCCGGGCCCTGCGCGCCCTGACGGTACACTTCCACATCATGGAAGGAGTCGTACATGGCGGGACGCACCAGCACGTTGAAGCCCAGGTCGGTACCGGCATAGCGTCTGTCACCGTTGGTCTTGGTGGCGTTGACGCTCCCCAGCAGGACGCCGCATTCGGCCACCACATAGCGGCCGGGCTCCACCAGGAAGCGGCCGGTGTAGCCGGTCTTTTCCGCCCAGCCGCTGATGAGGCCGTGCAGGCGGCTGCCCAGGTCGTCCATGTCCAGACGGGGCTGGTCTTCGTATTTGTGGTAGGGGATGCCGAAACCGCCGCCGAAGTCGATGACTTCCAGTTTTTCCAGCACGTCGGCGGGCAGACGTTCGGCCAGATGCAGCAGGACCTCGGCAGCGGCGATGTAGCCGTCGGCCTCCATGAACAGGGAGCCGATGTGCTGGTTGATGCCGGCCAGATGCAGGTCATATTTTTTCAGGATGGCGAACAGGTCGTCCAGCAGTTCCGGCGAGACGCCGAACTTGGTCTCCTTGCCGGCGGTGACGACCTTGGCGTGATGGCCGGCGCCGATACCGGGGTTGAAGCGCACCATGACCTTGCCGCCGGGATTGACGCGGCCCAGGGTCTCCACCTGGGAAAGGGAATCCACGCTGATCAGCACGCCGTGCCGGACGGCATTGCGCAGCTCGTCTTCAGAGATGTTGTTGGAGATGTAGAGGATCTCGTCGGCGGTGAAGCCCGCCAGCTGGTCCATGTACAGCTCGCCGGGGCTCATGGCGTCCACCACCAGGCCTTCTTCGCGGATGATGCGCAGCAGCACGGGGTTGGTGTTGGCCTTGACCGAATAGTTGACGCCAAAGCCGGGCAGGGAGGAAAGGGCCTTGAGTTCGCGGCAGCGCTGGCGCAGCACGGTCTCATTATAGACATAGAGCGGCGTACCGAACTGTTGGGCCAGATCCAGAGGAGAATGGCCACCATAAAAATTGATACTGTCGGTATAGCTGGAGCGGATCTGGGACATAGGGGATTCCTTGGTCTGAAAGGCTGCCGGCTCTGGCCGGCTCAGGAATTGTTTGGGCGCTCAATATATGCTGTTGCCTCCCCCGGCTGTCAAGATGGCAGGCCCGCGGCAAGGACGATTTCATGGCCGCCCGGGCCATGCCGCAAGGGGAGGGCGGGCCGGTCCGCATTGACATGGCAGCCCCCCTGCTTTATTCCAAAACAGCGGACCGGTGGAAAATGCCCTGACGGCATCCGGGTTCCAGCCTTTCACGCGGCCCTTTGCCGCGCATTCTTTTTTGTAATCAACCGGGCTTGCCCGAATCATACGGAGTATCCATGGCTATCAAGAATGGCGACACCCTGCGTGTGCACTACACCGGCACTCTCAGCGACGGCACTGTTTTCGATTCTTCCCGCGAACGCGAACCCCTGGAATTCACCATGGGCAAAGGCATGCTCATCCCCGGCTTCGAAGCCGCCGTCATGGGCCACGAAGCGGGCGAGACCGTGACCGTCACCATTCCCCCGTCCCAGGCTTATGGCGAAAGCGATCCCGAGCTGGTCTTCACCGTGGACCGCGCCCAGGTGCCCGACCATATCCCGCTGACCGTGGGCGTGCCGCTGCAGCTTTCCAATGAACAGGGCCAGATGGACGTGACCATCACCGAAGTCACGGACGAAGAGATCACCCTGGATGCCAACCATCCCCTGGCCGGCAAGGAACTGACCTTCGAAATCGAAATCGTCAGCGTCAACTAGGTTCCCGGACGTTGACAAGGGAGCTTTCATGAGCAGCAATTCCGCCCGCAGAAGTGCCGTTCAGGCCATCACCACCTACAAGCCGGAAGCGTCGCCGCTGAACTTTTACGATACCAAGCCCACCGACATTTTCGGCTGTAACGTGTTCACCGACAAGGTGATGCGTGAACGCCTGCCCAAGGATGTCTACAAGGCCCTGCACAAGACCATCGAATTCGGCGAACGCATGGATCCCGGCATCGCCGATACCGTGGCCGCCGTCATGAAGGACTGGGCCATCGAAAAGGGTGCCACCCACTTCACCCATATCTTCTACCCCCTGACCGGTCAGACGGCGGAAAAGCACGACAGCTTCCTGATGCCTGACGGCCAGGGCCGCATCATCGCCGAATTCTCCGGCGCCATGCTGATCCGCGGCGAGCCCGACGCTTCGTCCTTCCCCTCCGGCGGCCTGCGCTCCACCTTCGAGGCGCGCGGCTACACGGCCTGGGACGTGACCAGCCCCGCCTACATCATGGAAAACCCCAACGGGACCTTCCTGTGCATCCCCACCATGTTCCTTTCGTGGACCGGTGTGGCCCTGGACAAGAAGACCCCGCTGCTGCGTTCCGGCCAGGCCCTCAACCGTGAGGCCCGCCGCGTGCTGAAGCTGTTCGGCATCGAGACCAAGCTGCCTGTGGTCTCCTACGCCGGTCTGGAGCAGGAATACTTCTGCATCGACCACAACTTCAACTTCGCCCGTCCCGACCTGCAGGTGGCAGGACGTTCGCTGTTCGGCGCCCGTCCGGCCAAGGGCCAGGAATTCAGTGACCAGTACTTCGGGGTCATTCCCCAGCGCGTGCTGTCCTACATGATGGAAGTGGAACGCGAGCTCTACAAGCTGGGCGTGCCCGTGCGCACCCGCCATAATGAAGCCGCTCCCAGCCAGTACGAGATCGCGCCTCTGTACGAGGCCAGCAACCTGGCCGTGGACCACAACCACATCATCATGTCCACCCTGCGCAACGTGGCCAAACGCTACGGGCTCAAGTGCCTGCTGCACGAAAAGCCCTTCTACGGCGTCAACGGCTCGGGCAAGCACGTGAACTACTCCATCGGCAATGCCGAGCTGGGCACGCTGTTCAACCCCGGCGAGACCCCGCACGCCAATGCCAAGTTCCTGGTGTTCTGTGCGGCCATGATCCGCGCCGTGCACAAGTTCGGCGGCCTGCTGCGTGCCACTGTGGCCAGCGCCAGCAACGACCACCGTCTGGGCGCTCACGAAGCCCCGCCGGCCATCATGTCCATCTTCCTGGGCGATCAGCTGACGGAAGTGTTCGAAGCCTTCCGTGCCGGTCGTATCGACGATGCCGCCAACAGCAAGAGCGGCCGCGTCATGAACGTGGGCGTGGATACCCTACCGCCCCTGCCCACGGACCCCGGTGACCGCAACCGCACCAGCCCCATCGCCTTCACGGGCAACCGCTTCGAATTCCGCGCCCTGGGTTCCAGCCAGTCCGCGGCCGATTCCATCACGGCCCTGAACGCCATCATGGCTGATTCGCTGGGCCATGCGGCCGACTTCCTGGAAGGCGACCTGGCCCGCGGCAAGGACCTCAACACGGCCATCCAGCACTATGTGCAGCATGTCATCGAAGAGCACAGCGCCGTTATCTTCAACGGTGACGGCTACTCCAGCATCTGGCATGCCGAAGCCGAACGTCGTGGCCTGTCCAACCTGCGCACCACGCCCGAGGCCATGCCCGAGCTGATTCGTCCCGAAGTCATCGACCTGTACGAGCGTCTGGGCATCCTGAACCGTGCCGAGCTCAAGGCCCGTTATGACATCTATCTGGAGCAGTACTGCAAGACCGTACGCACCGAAGCCATCCTGACCATCCGCATCGCCCGGACCATAATCTTCCCCGCGGCCATGCGTTATCAGGGCGAACTGGCCGAGACCGCGGCCCGCATGAAGGCTATTGGCAAGGACTTCCGTACCATCACGCTGGACGAGGTCACCGAGCAGCTGCGCGGCCTGCAGGATGCCACCCGCAGCCTGGAAGCCACGCTGGCCAGTGTGGACGGCAAGGGCGACTTCCTGGCCCGCGCCACCCGCTACTGCGAAGAAGTGCTGCCCATCATGGGCGAAGTGCGGCGCTATGCCGACCTGCTGGAGACCCGCGTGGCCGATGACCTGTGGGATCTGCCCAGCTATCAGGAAATCCTTTTCGGAAAATAATTGACAGCCGAAAAGAATTGTGATTTTCTACGTAAAGAACTTTTAACCAACAGGATTATTTCCATGTCGTGCACTTTCTCCAACATCTGCTTCCGCACCTTCTGGTGGCGCGCGAGTCAATGTACGGGGGACGTGCAGGCATAGCCTGTTGCGATTGATACGTCACATGCATTGAGCAAGCGCCGTTCCCCCACAGGGGAGCGGCGCTTTTTTTTATGTTTTGAAGGAATGACCCTATGAATACGACCACACTTTCCGACTCGGCCTCCCATGCTCCTCTCGTTTCCCTGCAGCAGCAGGCCCGCTGGCTGCCCGCCGATATGGATACGCCCATCAGCCTGTATCTGGGCATGGTGGGCCAACAGGACGGCATCCTGCTGGAAAGCGCGGAGGTGGACGGCCGCTGGGGACGCTACAGTGTCCTGGCCTGCGATATGGCCCTGTATGTCCGCTGCCATGAAGGGCGGCTGGATCTGCGCATCAAGGATGAGCGTCTTGCCCCTCTCTCCGTCCTGCAGGGGCTGCCTTTTGTGGAAGGTCTGCGCCGCCTGATGCAGAACCTGCACCTGGAGGCCCCGGCGCAGATCGAAGGCCTTCCGGCCATAACCCGAGCCCTCTACGGCTGGGTGGGATTCGGTATGGCCTCCCTGTTCCAGCCCCGTCTGGCCGCGGTCATGCCGCCGGAAGAGGCGGAGAGCATGCTGGTGCTGCCCGGGACGCAGCTGGTCTTCGACCATCTGTACAACAGGCTGTGCCAGATCAGCCTGGGCGGACACCGAAAGGTGCTGGGCAGCCGCGGGGCGGAAGGAAATTTCACTGTCCGCGGCGATGTCCGTGCCGATCCCGGAGAGACCGGTTACAAGGCCATGGTGGAAAAGATCAAGGCCATGCTGCACCAGGGCGAGGCCATACAGGTGGTGCCTTCCGTCAATTTTTCCGTGGCCTGCGAAGGGGATCCCTTCGTGCTGTACCGGCGCATGCGTCGCTACAATGCCTCGCCGTACATGTTTTTCATGCGCCTGGGAGATTTTTGCTTCTGGGGGGCCTCGCCAGAGGTCATGGTACGCTGCGAAAAGGGGCGTCTGCAATTGTCGCCCATCGCCGGGACGCGCCGTCGCGGCCGGGATGATCTGGAAGACGCCCGGCTGGCGGAAGAGTTGCGCAGCGACCCCAAGGAACAGGCCGAGCATGTGATGCTGGTGGATCTGGGGCGCAACGATCTTGGCCGGGTGGCCCAGCCCGGCAGCGTGAACCTGGAGCGTTGCATGGATGTTGAGCGTTTTTCCCATGTCATGCATCTGACCAGCCGGGTCACGGCCCGTCTGGCCCCCGGGCGCGATGCCCTGGACGTGCTGGCGGCCACTTTCCCGGCAGGGACGGTGAGCGGGGCGCCCAAGGTCAGGGCCATGGAGATCATCCGTAGCCTGGAAGGCCGTGCCCGCGGGCCCTATGCGGGCTGCATCGGCTGGCTGGGACTGGATAAGGACAGCGTGGATCTGGACATGGGCATCGCCATTCGCAGCATGTGGAGCCGTGAAGGGCGCCTGTTCTGGCAGGCCGGGGGCGGCATCGTCCATGATTCGGACGCCGCTCTGGAGTGGAAAGAAGTTTGCAACAAATCAGCCATCATGCGCCTTGTGCTTGAAGAGGGTGACGACCATGTTCCTGCTCATCGATAATTACGATTCCTTTACCTACAACCTGGTCCAGGCGTTCTACGCCCTGGGGCACGAGCCCGTGGTGCTGCGCAATGACGATCCCGCCATCCTGGACATGGCCGCGGATCCCTCTTTGGAGATGGTCTGCATCTCGCCCGGGCCGGGACATCCCTCGCAGACGGGCTTCTGCCCCGAATTCCTGCGCCGCCTGCCGCACCATGTACCGGTGCTGGGCGTCTGCCTGGGCCATCAGCTGCTGGGCCTGCACGCCGGGGCGCGGGTGGATGTGGGGCCCTGCATCATGCACGGCAAGCAGTCCGAGATCGTGCACGACGGCAGCGGCCTGTTCGAAGGTCTGCCCAATCCCATGAAGGTGGCCCGCTATCATTCGCTGGTGGTCCATGCCGGAGAAGGGGAGGGCAATGCGCTGTTCACGGTGACGGCCCGCGCCCCTGAAGGCGAGGTCATGGCCCTGCAGTATCGCGACAGGCCATGGGTGGGCGTGCAATTTCACCCCGAATCCATCCTGACGCCGGACGGGCTGCGCCTGCTGGGCAATTTCCCGCAGGCCATCCTGCCCCGGCAGGGACGGGACGGCGGCATGGCAGAGGTGCTGGAGCATCTGGCGCGGCGGGAAGACCTGACGGCGGACATGGCGTCCCGCAGCTTCGGGGCGCTCATGGACGGCAGACTGACGCCTGCCCAGGCCGGGAGCTTCCTCATGGGGCTGCGCATGAAGGGAGAAAGCTCTCTGGAACTGGCCCACGCCACCCGGGCTGCCCTGGCCCGCGCCGTGCGCGTGGAAGGCATCTCGGGCCCGTGCATCGATGTGGTGGGGACCGGCGGTGACGGCCGTCATTCCTTCAACTGCTCCACAGCGACGTCGCTGGTGCTGGCAGGCATGGGCTACAAGGTGGTCAAGCACGGCAACCGGGCGGTCTCGTCCACCTGCGGCAGTGCCGATGCCCTGGAGAGCCTGGGCATCCCGCTGGATACCGATCCCGCGGCGGTGGCGGACATGGTGGCCAAACGCAATTTCGCCTTCCTCTTCGCCCCGCATTTCCACCCGGCATTCAAGAATATCGGCCCGCTGCGCAAGGAGCTGGGGGTGCGAACCCTGTTCAATCTGCTGGGCCCCATGATCAATCCGGCCCGGCCCAGCCATTTGCTCATGGGGGTTGCCCGGCCCGAGCTGGTGCCTCTTCTGGCCGATACCCTGTCGCAGTCCGCGCTTTACCGGGCGGCGGTGGTCTGCGGGGCCGGGAATTATGACGAGCTGACGCCCATGGGCCCGGCCACGGCCATGCTGTTGCACAACGGCAGCGTCCGGCCGCTGGAGCTGGATCCGGCCGACTTCGGCTTCCAGAGCTGCACGCCGGAGGATCTGGCGGTAGAGAGCCGCGAGGAGGCTGTGGCAGTACTGCGCCGTCTGCTGGATGGCGAAGGCCCGCGTCCCATGCGCGACATGGTGGCCCTCAATGTGGGGCTGGCCATCTTCCTCATGGAAGAAGGGATGCCGCTGGATGTCTGCATGGCCCGTGCCCGTGAAGCTGTGCGTGCCGGTCTGGGAAGGAGGGTCCTCCATGCTGCTTGAGCGTTTCCTCTGGGCCAAGGCGGACGAAGTGGCACGGTTGCGGCAGCAGGAAAGGAAAGGGGCCCTGCCTGTTCCCTTCAGCGGGCAGCGCGGCGATTTTATCGCGGCCCTGCAACGACGGGAGGCAGGCGTGCCGCTGACCGTCATCGCGGAATTCAAACAGGCTTCACCGTCCCGCGGGCCCATCTGTCGCAGCCTGACGGTGGAAGAGGCTGCCCGGCAGTATGTGGCGGCCGGGGCAGGGGCCCTGTCCATCCTCACGGAACGGCGTTTTTTTGCCGGTGAGCTGGATTTTCTGGGGCGGGCGGCTGCCTGTTGCCCCGGGACGCCCCTGCTGCGCAAGGATTTTATCTTTGATCCGTTGCAGGTGCGGGCTACGGCAGCCACTCCGGCAGCGGCCCTGCTGCTCATCGTGGCCCTTACCCCGGATGCCGCGTTGTTGCGTCGTCTGCGGGAACAGACGGAAAGCCTCGGCATGCAGGCCGTGGTGGAAGTCTGCGGCAAAAAGGATCTGGTGCTGGCCCGGGAGAGCGGGGCGCGCATCATCCAGGTCAATGCCCGCGATCTGGATACGCTGCGGGTGGACAGACAGGCCTGCTTGGAGCTGGCACGGCAATGCCCGCCGGAACGGGGCGAGATCTGGATCGCTGCCAGCGGCATGGATCGCCGCGAGCATCTGGAAGAAGCCGCCCGGGCCGGATTCTCCGCCGCTCTGGTAGGGACGGCCCTCATGCAGGAAGGGCAGCCCGGTGCCGCGCTGCGGCGGCTGCTCCGCGGCCGGGAGGACGGGCATCATGCTGCTTAAATTCTGCGGTCTGCGGCGGCAGGAAGATGTGACGCTGGCAGCCCGGCTGGGGGCCACGCATTGCGGCTTCGTGTTCCATGCGGGCAGCCCCCGTTGTGTGGATGCCGTGACGGTCTCCCGCCTGGAGAGCGGGGACATGGTGCGTGTGGGCGTCTTCACCGGGCAGGACAGTGACGAGATAGCCCGCATCATGCGGCTGGCGCGACTGGACATGGCCCAGCTGCATGCAGACCAGTCCGTGGACTGTGCCCGTCAGCTGGGTGCGGAGCGGGTGATCCGGGTGCTGTGGCCGCAACGGTATGGTGATACGGCCGCTCTGGAAGTCGCGGCGGGACAGTATGCCGACAGCTGTGCCCTGTACCTGCTGGATGCCGGCAGGTCAGGCGGCGGCAGCGGTCACACGCTGGCCTGGAAAACGCTGGGCGGCCTGCACCTGCCCCATCCCTGGCTGCTGGCCGGGGGCATGTCGCCCGCCAACTTCCGTCAGGCGCTGACGGCGTGCCGTCCGGACGGCGTGGACTGCAATTCCGGCGTGGAAGATGCGCCGGGGCAGAAGGATGCCCGGGCCATGACGGATATGGCCCGCCTTGTCGAAGAAGTTTTCCGGGATGCTCCGGCAGATCCTTCCAGACGGGCCTGACGGCCTGATCCCGGCAGGGCTGGAGAGCCGGACGGATAAAAGTTATAAAATACGATACAGTTCAGATACAGTGGAGAACGACCATGAAGAAAGGCTATTTTGGCGAATTTGGGGGATGTTTCGTTCCTGAGTTGCTGATGCCGCCGCTGCTGGAAGTGGAAGCCGCCATGCGGGACATCATGCCGACGCAGCAATTCCAGGACGAGTTGCAGGATCTGCTGCACAATTATGCGGGGCGGCCCACGCCTCTGACCTTCTGTCCGCGCCTTTCCGAAGAACTGGGCTTTGAACTGTGGCTCAAGCGTGAAGACCTGCTGCATTCCGGCGCCCACAAGATCAACAACACCCTGGGGCAGGCGCTGCTGGCCAAGTATATGGGCAAGACCGCTCTGGTGGCCGAGACCGGTGCCGGGCAGCACGGTGTGGCCACGGCTGTGGCGGCCGCCCGTCTGGGCATGAGCTGCACCATCTATATGGGGGCGGAAGATGTGGAGCGGCAGGCGCCCAACGTCATGCGCATGCGCCTGCTCGGGGCCACCGTGCACCCGGTGGAAAGTGGTTCGCGCACGCTTAAGGATGCCATCAACGAGGCCCTGCGTGCCTGGATCGTCAGTCAGCAGACCACGCATTACTGCTTCGGCACAGCTGCGGGACCGCACCCCTTCCCCACGCTGGTGCGCATGTTCCAGCAGGTCATCGGACAGGAAGTGCGGGAACAGATGCTGGCCCGTGCCCAGCGCCTGCCGGATGCCGTGGTGGCCTGCGTGGGTGGCGGCTCCAATGCCATCGGCCTGTTCCATCCTTTCCTGGAGGACGAGCGCGTGCGCATCATCGGGGTGGAAGCCGCCGGTACGGGCGAGCCGGGTTGCTTCAATTCCGCGCCGCTCAATCTGGGCAGCCCCGGCGTGCTGCACGGCAACCGTACCATGCTGCTCCAGAACAGTGACGGCCAGATCGAGCCTTCGCACTCTGTTTCGGCCGGGCTGGATTATCCCGGTGTGGGGCCTGAGCATGCCTTCCTGCACAAGACGGGCCGTGTGCGTTATGTGATGGTCCGTGATGCCCGCGCTCTGGCCGCCTTTGAAAAGCTGTGCCATGCCGAAGGTATCCTGCCCGCCCTGGAATCTTCCCATGCTCTGGCCTGGGTCCTGGATCATCCCGAAGAGTTCGAGCCCGGCAGCAAGGTGGTGGTCAACCTCTCCGGCCGGGGAGACAAGGACTTGGCCATCGTGCGCAAAGCCCTGAACCTGCCGGAAAGCGGGGACATCTGCTAGCGCCATCCGCGGAATAGAGCCTCCGGCAACGGACGGGCAGGGGAGTCGCGCGGGGATGTACATCCCCCGCGTGCGTGGAGAGGGAAAACAGGCTCATGCCTTGCTGTCGTTCGGGAAAAGCCGGCAGAGAGCCATATAACAACAGCCATAACGGGAGTGGTCGTCAACGGCCGCTCCGGGAGTTCGTCATGCATATCCTTGAAGAAAAGATCCGTGAGGCCCGTGCCGCCGGACGTCATGCCCTGATCCCCTTCGTGACCTTCGGTTTCCCGGATGAAAAACGCTTCTGGCCCGCTCTGGTGGAACTGGATGAGAGCGGGGCGGACATCATCGAGATCGGTGTCCCCTTTTCCGATCCTGTGGCCGACGGCCCAGTGGTGGAGGAGGCCTCGCGCCGGGTGCTGAGCGACGGTGTCTGTCTGGAACGGATCATGGAAGAGCTGAAGTTGCGCGCCGGTGTCTTCCGTGCGGGCATCGTCCTGATGGGCTACCTGAACCCCTTCCTGCAATACGGTCTGGAAAAGCTGGCTGTGGAGGCCCGCGAGGCCGGTGTGCATGGTTTCATCATCCCGGATCTGCCCTTTGAGGAATCCGGGGACATCCGCCGCATCTTCGCCGCACAGAGCCTGGCCCTGATCGCTCTGGTGGGTCCCAATACGCCGGAGGAACGGATGCGCCTGTATGCGGATGTCAGCGAAGGCTATGTCTATGTGGTCTCGGCCATGGCGACCACCGGGCAGCGCGCCCACATGGAGATGCAGGTCGCCGAGACCCTGCAGCGGGCCCGCTCCGTGTTCCGCCTGCCGCTGGCGCTGGGCTTCGGTCTGGAGCAGCCGGAACAGATGCAGGGGCTGCCGCCGGACACCCTGCCTGATGCCGTGGTCTTCGGCAGTGCCCTGCTGAAGTATCTGGATGCCGGGAAACCAGCGGCCGAATTTATTGCACGCTGGAAGTAACACATAGGGATATATTGTTTTTTCAGAATTAGGTGAGGGCGGTATCGCGTGTTGCCCTTACCGGAAAAGAGGAGCCATCTCTGTCAGAGCAGGGACGGCTCCTCTTTTTTAAGGAGTTGTTGATTTTTTATTGACATTGAAATTTGTTTTCAATTAGGTTGGATCTGCAGCAAGTGGGGGCTGAGCGTGAAAACAAGATAAGGAGCCATATATGTGCGTCACTCTCATCGGCGGAATGGACAGACTCAAGCAGGACTATATCGCCGCTGCCCGTCAGGGGGGAGCAACCCTCAAATGCATCAGCCGTAACGAACGGAATTTTATGGACAAGATCGGCAACCCTGATGCCATCATCGTGTTCACCAACAAAGTCTCGCATGAAGCCAAGCGCAAGGCTCTGCTGCATGCCCGCTCCCGCAATATCCCCATCCATCTGGTGCACTCCTGCGGCGTGTCCAGTCTTCGGGATTGTTTGTTCTCTTCATAAATATTGACATTCATTTTCAAGTTGGGTAGGGTTCGGGAAATGAAATTCGTTTTTTCGAACCCTTACCTTTGTTTTGCCAATTAGTCACACAAGGCCTCAAAGAGGAGTTTTTGGAATGAGTGCTGAAGCCCGGTTTGATGGTGGTCAGGGAAAAATGACCACGGGAGCGTTGCGGATCGCTCTGGCAGGCAATCCCAACTGTGGCAAGACCACGGTGTTCAATGCCTATACAGGCGCGCGGCAGCATGTGGGCAACTACCCCGGCGTCACGGTGGACCGCAAGGAAGGCCATGTGCGCCACGGCAACGCCGACATCACTCTGGTGGACCTGCCCGGGACCTATTCGCTGACCGCCTATTCCATGGAAGAGCTGGTCGCCCGAGCCGAACTGGGCAGCGGCGATGTCCAGGCCGTCATCAACGTGGTGGATGCTTCGGCTCTGGAGCGCAACCTGCTGTTGACCGTACAGATGATGGAGATGGGCCTGCCTGTGGTGCTGGTCTGCAATATGATGGACGAAGCCCGCAAGGCCGGCGTGCATATCGACATGGAGCGCCTGTCCGAGATGATGGGCATCCCTGTGGTGTCCGCCGTGGCCCGTACCGGCGAAGGCCTGCAGCAGGCTCTCGGTGAGGCGGTGCGCCTGGCTGGCGAAGGCCGGCACCAGGTGCTGGAGCTCAATTACGGCGCGGACATCGACGAAGGTCTGCGGGCCATGTGTGCCATCATCAACCGTGAAGGCCTGCTGAAAAAGTACGCGCCCCACTGGATCGCCGTGAAGCTCATGGAAGGTGACGCCGAGATACGCAAGGAAGTGCACCAGGCCAGCAGCGAGGCGGCGGCGGAACTTGATGCCGTACGCCGCAAGGTGGCCGAGCACATCCGTACCGGGCACAACATCTCCATGGAAGCCTACATCACGGATGCCCGCTACGGGTATATCCGCGGGCTGCTGCGTGACGGTGTGGTGCGCCAGGATGCGGGCAAAGACCGTCTGGCCCTTTCCGACAAGCTGGACAAGGTGCTGACCAATGCCTTTTTCGGCCCGCTCATCATGCTGGCCGTACTGTATGCCCTGTTCTATGTGACCATCGAGGTCGGCGCCTATCCCCAGGGCTGGGTGGAAGACGGCTGCGCCGCACTGGGCGAATTCTTTGCCGGGATCATTCCTGAAGGGGAGCTGCAATCCCTGGTGGTGGACGGCATCATCGGCGGCGTGGGCGGCGTGCTCAGCTTCGCGCCCCTCATCGTCATCATGTTCGCTCTCATCGCCTTCCTGGAAGACAGCGGCTACATGGCGCGCATCGCCTATATGATGGACCGCATCTTCCGCGCTTTCGGCCTGCACGGCGCCTCCGTCATGCCCTACATCATCGCGGGCGGCATCGCGGGTGGCTGCGCCATCCCCGGCGCCATGGCCACGCGTACCCTGCGCAGCCCCAAGGAAAAGCTGGCGACCCTGCTGACGCTGCCGTACATGAGCTGCGGCGCCAAGCTGCCCGTGTTCCTGCTGCTGGCTGCGGCCTTCTTTGGGGATCAGGCCCCGACGGTGATGATGCTGGTCATGCTGTCCGGCTGGGTATTCGCCCTGCTGGTGGCCCGCCTGCTGCGCTCCACCATCATCAAGGGGGAGGCGACTCCCTTCGTCATGGAACTGCCCCCCTATCGTCTGCCCACCCTGTTTAGCGTGCTCATGCACTGCTGGGAACGTACCTGGATGTATGTGAAGAAGGCCGGTACCGTGATCCTGGCCATCTCCATCATCATCTGGGCCGGTCTGACCTATCCCAAGCTGGATGAAGCCGAATCGGCCAAGTTCGACACGCAGATCGAGCAGCTCACGTCCCAGATGGAAGCCCTGCCTGCCGAAGACGAAGGCCGCGCTGCCCTAGAAGAGCAGATCACCAAGCTGGAAGAAGAGAAGGGTGCCGCCGAACTGGCTTACAGCTATGCCGGCCGCCTGGGTAAGGCCATCGAACCCCTGACCCTGCCCGCCGGTTTCGAATGGCGCACGGACATCGCCCTGCTGGCCGGTGTGGCCGCCAAGGAAGCCGTGGTCTCCACCATGGGCACGGCTTACTCTCTCGGTGACGTGGACCCCGAAGATGCCCAGAGCCTGGGCCAGTTGCTGCAGAGCAATCCCAACTGGAACAAGGCTACGGCCCTTTCCCTGATGCTCTTCGTCCTGCTGTACTCGCCCTGCTTTGTCTCCCTGGTGGTGATCCAGCGTGAGGCCGGGGGCTGGCGCTGGCTGATTTTCAGCATGGTCTTCAATACGCTGCTGGCCTTTGCCGTCTCCGTAGCAGCCTACCAGATCGGTCTGGTGGTCTGGGATTAGACCCGATATACGCTGAACGTCCGGTGACGGGTAACGTCGCCGCTATGAGGGGGGGGCTTTCTGGAGCCCCTCCTTTTTTGCAGGAATTTGGGAGATTGGCTGCCTCAAGCAGAAGGATCGCAAGGGAGTGTGGCATTCTTGGATACCTGCTGCCGAAAGTGGCATAGTTTTTCAGGGAGATTTTTGCCTGACGGGAAAAACGAAAGTATTACGGCGAAAGAGGAGGCTTTTTGCTTCCACTCATTTCCTCACCAGCAAGAAAAGGGTAGGGCCTGCGGTACACGAGGAAAAAACTGGTTGTGCCTGTTCATGTGAAGATCAGGGAGGGCAGGGGAAACCTGCCGGAGAAAAGTCTATGCGAGCCCAAACTTTGAAAGAATGGAATATGATGGATGTATAATTGATTTTTATATTATTATAGGTAGTTAGTCTAAAATTGCCTCAGTTTTTTGCAAATCCACAAATTTTTTGCGGAAAAATGCTTGACGGTGGAGTTGAAAAGGCGTATAAAACCGTTCGCGCCAACGAGCCGGCCACGTCCGAAAGGGCGGCGGGAAAAGAAATTTTCCCGGATGGCAAAAAAGTTCTTGACGCGGGTTTGAAAATGAGACATAAGTCTCCCTTA
>NZ_JBNPNC010000042.1:0-25172 GCF_050314315.1 Desulfovibrio sp. SGI.102
GCCGGAAAACGGCCCCGTCACAACATTCTTGCCTGCACGCCTCCGTTCCCGGAGGCTAGCCCGTCCGCTGGGCCAGCGACTTGAGCATATCCTGGATGCTCTTGGTCACCGAGGAGATGGTCTCCAGCTTGGCGTTGTACTGCCCCATGGCGAACTGCAGCTCCAGCAGTTGCATCTGGTCCACCTCGCCGGAGGCGCTGATCTGGTCCATCTTGGCCTGCAGGGCCTGCCCGTCCTGGCTCAGCCCATTGGTGGCATTCTGGAACAGCTGGCCGATATCGATCCCGCCCGAACTTCCTATATTCATGATATTCTCCTGACTGATCCGCAATGCGGTCATCTTGCTCTTACGCTTTCTGCTGCCCGGCGCTGCGGCCGGAAGGGCCGCTCCTAAGCTGCGGGGACCGGCCACACCGGCCATCCGCAGTCTGCGGCGGCTTTCCCCGGATCAGCGGTTCAGCGTATCGTAGACACGCTCCGCCACTTTCTCCGCGGCATCCACGGCGGTCATGACCTGCCGGGCAACAGCCATCTCGTCTGACGTCATGCCGGCATCCATGGCGCGCTTGACGTCCGTCCGCATCTCGAACAGCTCCTCGCGAAGCTGCTTGAGGCCACGGCCCGAAGGATCTTCCGCCAGCATGTCAAAGGCTGATTCCATTTCCATCATTTACCTCTCAATCTGTGACTGACGACCTGGCTGCCGTTACGCAGGACAAGGACTTTGGTATCGATGCTCTCCAGGGTCCAGCCGCTGGGGAGCACGGCGCCTTCAAACAGGCGTCTGCCGTCGGCGGTAGTCACGAAACGCATGGGCGACATGGTGACACCGGTCACGCGCAGCCCGCCCAGGGGATCCCCGCCGGTACCGCCCGAAGGCCGGGCCGGTGTGGCAGCGGCGGGTTCACCGTCCCGGGAAGGTGTCAGGGAGCGCTCTGCAGCTGCCAGAGCGCCCGACGCCGACGAGGTCCCGTGCAACCGAACACCGAACAGCTCGCTGGCATCCTGACGGATGGCGTCCAGTTTTCTGGTGTCCTCCGGCCGGAAATCACCGGAAAAATCCACCCTGCCCGGCAGGTAGATGACCCGGACGCTCCCCAGACCTTCCCGCTGCAGGGCCGCATCCAGCACCGGCGCCAGATCCTTTTCGTAAACGATGTGCCGGTCCACCGCCAGCAGGCCCCGGACTTCGGCCTTGAGGGCCGTGAAAGCCGCTGCCTCCAGCAGCTCGTCCTTCATATAGGCCCTGACCTGCAAACGCGGATTGCCCTTGTTCTCCCACAGGACGACATCAGGATGGAAACCGCGGATACCAAGCGAACTGCGCACAGCACGCAGCATGTCTTCCTGTACGGCAACTTCCAGGTACACAGGGATATGCAAGCCACGTGCCATGTCACGCAAACGGATCATGGCAGCATCGTCCGCCACTGTCCCGCGGATCTCCACTCCGGGATCACGGCGGCTTACAGCCAGCCCGCGTATGCCGGCATCTTCAAGATATTTTTTAATGATCTCAGGATAATGTTCAGGATCAGAGTCCGCAGGCCTGACCATCAGCGACAACGCAAGCAGAAAAATCGCCACCAGTACCAGCAGCAAGGCCCGCCAGCCGACACGGCGAGCGGGAGAAGATTCCGGGACATCCGGCAACAGTGTTTCCGAAGCCCCGGCGTCCATGCCAAGATCATTGGCGGTCGGCAACAGCTCCGCTGTCTCCGTGACAGCGGGGACAGCCTCTGCCTCCGCGGACGCCGCTTCTTTGGCCCCGACGGTACGGGCGTGCGGGGACAGCTCCGGTACAAGGCTTTCCTGGGGGACTCCGGGACGGTTCCAGGCAAAACAGGTCGTGCCAAGATACCAGGCGCTCCCGGCTGCGGGGCGCAAGGGACCATCGGCCTCGGCGGGCTCCACGGGCTCTTCTCCCTGCAGGCGAAGGGGACCATCCAGGGGCGTCACGGCCAGTACGGGAAAGGCATTCTCTTCGGACGAAATGTCCAGAACGGCATGACGGGGAGCAAGACCGGTCAGGATGATGTCGCAGGCATCATCAGACCCGACGACCCAGCTTCCTTCCGTCAGTTCAACGCAGGCCCCCAGATGCGGCCCGGAAAAGACATACAGGCAGATGGCACTGCCCCGGCTGCAGGTCACTGCCGTCCTCCGGCAGAAACAGACGTGCTGCCGACAGGGGCCGGCACCGGCTGGGCCCCCGTGCTGGCAGGAGTCAGTATGGGCTGCGGCATGGTCGAATTCTGGATGCTCTTGTTGGTGGCGGGCACAGGCGCCGGCTGGGGCGTGACCGTCACAGAAGGTGCGGGCTGCACGTCCGGCGCCAGTTCACGGCGACGGGCACAACCGCCCACAGGCATCTCCTTGGGACGGCGTTCCTCATAGTCGGCCTGTGTCGGCGTCCGGCTGAAACGGGGGTCATCCACGCGGGACGGCACATTGGAGGCCGTATCCATGCGGACGATGCGCGGCGTGATCAGGATAAGACGCTCCATGCGCTGATGCTTTTTGCCCGTAGAACCGAACAGGCCGCCCAGGATGGGGATGTTCTTGAGGCCGGGGATGCCGGTCTCCGCATCGCTCTGGATCTCGTAATAATGTCCCCCGATGAGCAGGCTCTGCCCTTCTCCCACTATGGCCTGGGTATTGATCTTGGTCTGCTTGATGGGCGAAAGGTTGTTGGGATCCACGGAAAAAAGGCTGGAGCCGTCGTCCCGGTCGTCCTGCACGCTGACCATGAGCTTGATGCTGTCCGCCTGCCCCGGCAAGCCGGGGATGATGTGGGGCGTCACCTTCAGGACGGTCCCGGAGTCGATCTTGAACAGGTCGGAAGATTCGTTGCCCGATACGGGAACGTAGTAGGAGCTGGTATTTTCCAGCGAGGCCTGCACGTTGTCCATGGTCAGCACGGAAGGCTTGCCCAGCACGCGGGCCTGGCCGTCTTCTTCCAGAGCGGTGACGCGGGCCAGGAAGTAGTCCGAGCCGTAGGAATACAGGGTGGAATAGGAAAGGCCCCCGGCACTGGAAGCCCCGGCAGAGGGGAAGATGCCGCTGGTCGAAGTGCCCCCGGCACTGCCGCCGCCTGTCCAGTGCTTGCCGTAAGCACCGGCACCCGACCAGTTGACGCCGAAATCACGGGAGAAATCGCTGTCGATATCCACGATGGCTGCATGGATCTCCACAAGCTCCACAGGCTTGTCCAGATCGGCGATGACCTTGGCATAATAGCTCATGCGGTATTCGGCATCGGTCACCACAACGGCATTGACCCGGGGATCGGCGATGATGCTGGGCCCGGCAGTCGTCCCGGACTGATCCTTCCCGTTCTGGGGGACTGCCGGCGAAGCCTGGGACGTATCCGTCGAGGCGTTCATGGCGATCAGCCCTTTGCCCCGCAGACCTCCCTGCGCCGACGGCTGCACCGTCACCTGTGACCCGGTCAGCGGGGTCCCGTTGGCCATGGCCTGCAGGATGCTGGCCACACCGGGGATGGTCACGGTGGAATCCATGCTGTTGACTTTCATGTCTTCCGCCCAGGCGTACTTGAGCGGGAACACGCGCATGACGCTGCGGCTGCCCTGGGCATCCTCAAAGGCTTTCATGGCCCCGCGCAGCTGGTCCAGATAGATGGGCGGACCGCTGACCGAAAGCAGATTCTGGGCGTGCAGCAGCTTGACGGGCAGCTGCGGCGAGATCATGCCCGCACTGCGCAGCATGTCCCGCAAGGCGGCGGCCGAGACCGTAGACGGCGCTAGGAAGGCTTCCGCCTTTTCGCTGTCGTTCCAGAACGTCACCGTACGTCCCTGCATATACCAGCGCACCCCGAAGGCCGAGCGCATGCCGTTGAGGAACGTACGGGGGTCCACCTGCTCGAAACGGCCGCTCATCTGCCCCTTGAGGGCAGGACTACATACCGAGCCATAGCCCTCGGCGCGGGCAAAAGCGGAAAGGACCGTACAGATATTTTCATTGTCCGCATAATGAGAGAACGCCGCCCGGAACGGGAAGGCGCTGCGGGAAGACGCGCAAAGACCTTCTGTCGCCAGAAGGCAGCAGAAGATCCAGCACAGGCAGACAGCTACAAGGCGCTTCAATAGACGCCTCCGAAAAACGTACCCGACATGGAGAACATGGGAGGCAACTCCTCACGCGGCGAGTCCCCCAGGCTTTTTTTCCACCAGGCGAGGTCATTGAGGAAATCCCGGACAGCATCGTCGAACTCTTGCTGGGGTACGTCCACAGGCACCCGGGATTGCAATATCAGGCGCTCCCCGTCCAGGCCCCGGGCAGCCGCATCTTCCTGCCGTTCAAGGGCCACGACCGAGGCGCGCTCGCGGCAGATGCCGGCCTGCTGGCCTGCCACTTTGCGGAGCAGACTGTCCCGTCCATGTCCCGGCTCCGGCAGGGCGTGCAGGTCAGCCAGAAGGAAACACAAGCGCCCGTCGGGAGAAAAGACTTTCAGGTCAAGGCCATCCTCCAGCCGAAAGCTGTATGAACCGTCCTGTCCCGGACGGGGGGACTTCCAACCGGCCGTCACCGCAAGGGCACGGACCTTGTCATCCAGCGAAACCATAGGCAGTCCTGCATACGTCTTTCATGTCCAAACACAGTTCAACGGTACGCAAAAACAAGCGTCATCGTCAAACCTTTTCTTCCGGACCGGCGCGCCCTTACGGGCGCTGCCGGATCATCCCAGGATCTTGGTGCGCGTCTGGTTCATGTTGGCCTGCATGGAGTTCATGAAGTCCAGAGACTTGGAGACCAGATCCTTGAGCGCCTCGTTGGTCTGCTTGGTCTGCTCCATCATAGTGCGGATCTGCTCCTGCTGGGCTTCCAGACGCTTGGCCTCGGCAGACTGCATGCTCTGGCCGAACTCCCCGCCCGCCGTGAACATGCTTCCGGCCGAAGAAAGCATGGTATTGAACGACTGCGCAACTGCGGCCGTGAGCTGTCCGTCCGCGGCATTGCCGGCGCGCATGTTCAGTCCGCCGCTCGAGGATCTGCCCACACCGGCGGCAGCCACCCCCAGGCTGGCTCCACCGGCCGCCATGTTCACCACGGCCCCGGTCACGGCGCAGGCGAACTTCTGGATGGCCCCCGTCTCGATCTTGTCAGCCTGCTGTTCCATCAGGTCGACGATCTGCAATCCCTGCGCCTGGATGATGCTGCGGTTGGTGCGCCGCTGCTCTGCCGCATCCTTAAGGATCACGGAAGCGAACATGGCAGCGGGGCTGGGCAGGGCCACCCAACCGGACAGGTCCCCCGAATTATCTCCGGGCGACGCAAGGTCGGGCAGTTGGCTCCGCACGTCCTTGACGGCCGCGGTAAAGTCCTTGCCGGCCTGGATGGCATTGATCAGGGCCTCATCGACCTTGGCGGCGCTGACACCCTTCGCCTGGGCCTGCTCCAGCAGCCTGCTATACTCGACGGAGCTGTATCCCGCTGCATTCGTGATGATGGTGTCCATACTATCTCCCTTTTCAGGCATCAGGCCATGGCCGGATTGCCGCTGAGGATGGCCACATTGGCCTGCACACTTTCCTGGACGATGTCCGACACGGTCTGGAGCGTCTGTTCGGAGCGCTGCATCATCTGCTTGAGGTGCTCCACGTCCAGTTCATTGGCCATGGCGATGCGCTCCAGGATGGCCTGGAGACGCTTCTGCTGGGCCTGCAAGAAGCTGATATCCTTCTCGTTGGAGGCGGAAGCGATGGTAGTGGCCGACTGGGCGATGGTGTTCGCTCCACCGGCCATGGTGGCCACACGGGCCGTCCAGGAGGCCGCCTTCTGGATGGTCTGGGCCGTGTCCGAAACCGCCTTGGTGGCGGTCTGGGCCGCCTTACCGGCCGCGCCTGCCGCCCCGGCACCGAACGTGCACGCCGCCAGGACGATGGTGGTGGCGAGATCCACGGCGAACTTCGTCCACTGGATCGCCGTATCGCTGGCGCCGCACGCCTCCATGATCTTGCCTATGATGAATGCCGGACTGAAGCCGGCCTTGCCGCCCGAGGCCTCCTCCGTGATGGAGCTGGTCAGCAGCGCCAGGCTCGCGACGCCGACGGCGATGAGCGCCGCACCGGAACCTCCGGCCGCCAGGCCTACCGCACCGGCGGCGATCATGGCCACGGAGCCGATGGCCGCCAGTGCCATACCGATATACTTGAACGCCTTGAGCAGGCCATCCAGAAAACTCTGGCTCTTGGCCTTTTCCAGCTGCTCCTGGATGGACTTGAGTTTTTCGTCGTTGGCCATGGCGCGTTCCTGGGCGCGGGCCTCCAGCGAGGCCATACCGGCCTTGGTCTCGGTACGGCGCTGCTCGAAGCCCACAGCATCCAGCAGGGTCTCCAGAGAAAGGCCGCTCATGGTCAGGCCGGACAGCGAGACCGTGGTGCTGCTCTTCGAGGACGGCTCTTCAAGATCCGGCAGCAGCGAATCACCGCCTGCAGCCAGGAAGGAGCGCAGTGCGTTGAGGCTCTCTTCCAGATCCTTGACATCCAGGGCCTTGGTCGAACCTTGCTGGGTCGCCGCCAGTTGCAGCAGTGCGCTCAGATCGGCCGCGGGCGTCCCGGACTGTGTTCCCTGAACCATACTCATAGCATCACTCCTTGGACTGGGACAGCGTGGCAAGCAGGGCACGGATACGGTCATGGACGGCCTTGTGCGCGGGGATGGAGGCATCGCCCAAGCCCAGAGCGGCGCGGAAGGAAGCCGCCGCGTTCTCGCCATCCCCCAGCTTCAGATAGCACAGGCCGCCATAGTAGAACGGCGCGGGATCCTTGAGGCCGCCGGCCACACCGGCCATGCCGTAGGTATCGATGGCCTGCTGCCAGGCTTCCCGGGCCTGCAGACAACCGGCCAGACCCATCCAGTAACGGGGATCGTCGCCATCATACATGCACAGGCCGCGGAACATGCTTTCGGCATCCTTGTAGTTGCCCGCCTTGTACAGATTGTAGGCATAGGCATAGCCGGATTCCAGAGTATCCTTGCTGATGTTGAACACATCGGCCAGGGTGGCCCCCTTTTCCAGGGCGGCCTGGATGGTGTGGAATTCCTTTTCCGTGAACCCCGCCGCCCTGGCCATGTCCAGCAGGGCGGACTGGATGTCTTTTTCCTGTTCGGTGATCTGACTCATACTCGCTCCTTGGGGTGGATGCCGTCTGCCTGTCTGACGGCTACTGGCCACGGGCCAGACTGGTGAGGGTCTGGTTGGAGTTGGCGATCTGGGTGTTGGCGCCCTGCAGATAGGAGTTGTACTGGCCCATGTAGTCCTGGACGTAGACCATCTCCTGCTGGGTGCCGGTGCCCAGCTCTTCCAGACGGCTTTCCAGCGACGTGATGACCACGTCCCACTCGTCCTTGCCGAGGATATAGTCCCCGTCGCCGTTGGGGTATGCTAGTTTGTGGGCATCCATATAATCCACCATTTCCTGGGACATGGGATAGCAGTCCTTGCCTGTGACCGTGACGCCGTTGATGCTGGTCTTGCCCACTCCCGTACCGCTGTTACCGTCGGCCTGGGCCTGCCGGGCCTCGTTGAGCAGCTGGGAGACCAGCTTCTGCTCGTCCTGCGCCTTGGCGATGGCGTCCATCTTGTTCATGGCCTGGGTCTTGGCGGTCCCGGCCAGTTCCAGCTGCAGCTTGGCGAACATCAGCTGCAGGCTCGTGGTGGGGCCCAGTTCACCGAATGAAACAGAAGATGTCGAGGAAAAATTGACCTGGCTCATATCAGTTCCTTATGTCGGCCGCAGCCTATTGACCACGGGCCAGACTGGTGAGGGTCTGGTTGGAGTTGGCGATCTGGGTGTTGGCGCCCTGCAGATAGGAGTTGTACTGGCCCATGTAATCCTGGATATAGACCATCTCCTGCTGGGTATTGGTGCCCAGCTCTTCCAGACGGCCTTCCAGGGCCGTGATGGCCACGTCCCATTCATCAGAGCTGTGATTGTAGTCGCCGCCGGTCTTGTCATAGGCCAGGCCGTGCGCATCCATGTAGTCCACCATTTCCTTGGACATCAGGGTACAGTTCTTGGTGTTCTTTTCCGTCGTCCCGTTGGAATAGGTCTCGGACTGCGTGCCTGCGGCGATACCGGAGTTGGCATCGGCCTTGGCCTGGCGGGCCTCGTTGAGCAGCTGGGAAACGAACTTCTGCTCGTCCTGCGCCTTGGCGATGGCGTCCATCTTGTCCATAGCCTGGGTCTTGGCGGTCTCGGCCAGTTCCAGCTGCAGCTTGGCGAACATCAGCTGCAGGCTCGTGGTGGGGCCCAGCTCGCCAAGGGAAGAGGTGGCAGAGACATTATTGAAATCGACCTGACTCATATATACTCCTTAATTATGATACCCTGTTGGAAAAGAAGAAAATCAACATTCGGCACAGACGGCGTGAAGCCTGCTGCCCGTCCGCCTACAGGCGGACGATATTCCGGCGGCCGCCTCCGGGGATGCCGCCGGCAGCGGCCGGCCTAGCAGCGGTGCGGGCCTGGGCGGCACGGGCTTCACCGGCACGACGGGCTTCGGCCTCGGCTTCTTCGGCCATTTTACGCAGTTCGGGGGTCAGGGAAGCCGGATCCGTCTTTCCCTGTTCCGGCAGGCCGAGCTGCTTGCGCATGGCTTTTTCCTGGCTTTCCAGACGGGAAAACTCTTCACGGAGGGCGGCGAAATCTTCCATCTGCTTCTTCATATCCTGTTCCGTAAACGACATAACAAATCTCCTTTTGAGTGCGGTTGCAATTGGCAAAGCATAAAGCGTGCCATGCTTGTATTTGGCTAAAAACGCATCAAAAATGCCCAACAAAGCGCCCGATTGCCAACTTTTTTGATACTTCACTTTCTCCGATAAACAACAAAATTCCCGCAACACTCTCCCGGACAGGACTTTTTTACGAACAGGACGCCAGATCCCGCAGGGAGTACCCTTGCTGTTGCCACAGGCTCGTGCTACCAGAAATATGTGGCATGATTCTGGCATATCGCATATCGTGTTGCCAACATTTTTTTACGGGATCGGGAGGCGCAGTTCGTCATGAGCATCGATTTTTCCATTCAGCACTCCCAGGTGCAGCCCACGTCCCGCAATACGACGGCATCCTCCGCAGCCACAGGCTCGCTGTTCGGCAATACGGCCACCGTGGTGGAATCTCCCCTTTCCCTGCTGGCCGAGGCTGCCGAAGAACTGACCTTTGCAGTGGATACCACGGACGATTTCGAACTGGAGGAACGCAAGGAGCGGGACGAGATCAACGAGGCCATGGAGGAACGCATCAAGAAGTACCAGGAGATGATGCGTGAAGCCCGCGAGGTCCAGAAGACAAGGGATCTCAAGGGATTTCTGGACTCCCGGACCGAAAAGGAAGAAGCCCTGCGCCAGCTGCGCCGTTTCTTTCCCGACCCCTCCGAGGCATGGGCCGCCCTCAAGGACATCCAGGAAGAGCTGTCCGCCACCCCCGACACCTCGCCGGAGACTCTGCGTGTCCTGAACGAAGCTCTGGAAGAGCTGGAACGCACGGAAGGCCCCGCCATACGGGCCGGGATCAACGGCGCGCTCAATGCCCGGGGATTTGAAGGACTGGGCGATGCCGGCGCGCTGGGGAGCTTTTATCGGGAAACCGTCCGTCATTTTGAAGACGTCAACAGCCTCTACGACCATATCCAGAAGACGTACGGCAATAATTTTGAAGCCGCGCTGGACTTCCTCTACAAGGCACTGGCCAGCGACCTTGCGGCCGACGTGCCCAGTATGGAGACCAGCCATCTGGAGCACGTCAACGGCAGCCTGGGCGAGCTGCGGCAGCTGCAAAGCGCCCGCAGCCTGTGCGCCCGCCTGCTGGAACGCTGGAGCAGCATCCACGGGATCCGGCACTGTCCTCTGGACGATATAGCCCTGCTGGGCAAGGTGCTGGACCTGCGCAAGGAGCGCTACATCAGCGGCAGCCGCATCAGCCGCCTGGCCGAGGAAGCCGGTGCCCCGGACATCGAGCACAAGGTGCTTTTCCTTCAGGAGCTGCTCAACACTACGCGTTCCTTCGCCCCGTCCCTGTTCGACGGCAACGAGGGCCGCATGAAGGTGCTGGATGCCGTCCAGGATGCCGTGGACGCCGCCATCGCCGAGGAAGACGCCTGGCTGGCGGAACAGGGATAAGCCTTTGTCCAAGACATACGCGGAGATCTTATGCTGGACCACGAACTGAACGCTTTCGGCATGCGCATGGGCCTGCCCGGACTGGCCTTTTCACCGCAGGGGCTGGTGGCTCTTGATGTCAGCGGCATGGGGCGCCTGTATTTCGAAAAGCAGCAACGGCATGGCCAGGAAGAGCTGCTGGTCTATCTGGCCCGCCCCTTCCCCCCGCATGACAGCACGTTGCCCGAACGGGCCCTGGCCCTGTGCCATTACCGGCATGCACACGCTTTTTCCCTGACCGCCGGCATGAAAGGAGATACCCTGATCCTCCTGACCCGTCTGCCCGAACGGCAGACCACGGCCGCCCTGCTGGAAGAGGCCGTCATGGAGCTGGCCCGCGTCATGAACCATCTACAGGGAGCCTGATCATGGCAACATCCTCCATCAACCTGCTGGATCCCGGACTGGGGATACAGAACATCATGGACCCCGGGACGGCGGGGCACCTGCCTGATGCCCGTCCGCTGGCCTCCAGCGCCATGCGTGAAGCCGGTCTGGATGAGCTGTACAACAGCCGCAAGGCAGCCCAGCAGCTGGAGGCGGCCCTTTGTCCGCCCGTGGGCGACGGCTCCCTCCTCCAGCCCGAACTTTTCCATATGGAGCTGCAGGGCGCCCTGACGGCCCTCAGGGACAGCGACAAGCCCGCCGTGCGGGCTTTCGTGCGTGACGAGCTGGCGCCGCTGCTGGAGAACACCGAATTGCTCCGGGCCTATACCGGCCTGATGGTAGGAGGCTAGCATGGCGGAGGCCACCTCCCCGCTCACCACCGGCCAGGGCCGTGCCCTGCAGGTGCTGGGCCATCTTTTTCTGCGCATGGGGCAGTTCCAGCGTGCCCGCAAGCTGGCCCTGGCCCTGCTCGCCCTGGATCCCGCCGACCTCTGGGCCCGGCGCTGTCTTGCCGTGGCCTGGCTGGAGCTGGGCGATCCCGAGCGCGCCCTGGAACAGCTGGACCTCGTCCTGGCGGGCGGACCGCTGGCCTCCCGTGATGCCGTGCTGCATCTGCTCAGGGCCCGTGCCCTGTGGCAGGCGCAGCGCCCCGACGAGGCCCGCAATGCCCTCAATGCCTATCTTGCCGCAGGGGGAAGCCGCCTGTGAGCCTGTTCTCCGACGCACGCAACATCGTCTCCCTGACCACGCGCCACAGTGACCTGGCCCTGGTGGGCCTGCTGGTGGCCGTCATCGCCCTGATGATCATGCCCCTGCCCACGGCCCTGGTGGACACGCTCATCGGCGCCAACCTGGCCCTGTCCTTCGCCATCATGATGATGACCATGTATGTCAGGACACCGCTGGAGTTCTCCTCCTTCCCCACCATGCTGCTGTTCACCACGCTGTTCCGCGTGGGCCTGAACATCACCACCACCCGCCTGATTCTGCTCAACGCCGACGCCGGCGAGATCATCCAGACCTTCGGCGAGTTCGCCCTGGGCGGTAATTTCGTCGTTGGTGCCGTGGTCTTCCTGATCCTGACCATCGTGCAGTTCTTGGTCATCGCCAAGGGTGCCGAACGCGTGGCCGAAGTGGGCGCGCGCTTCACCCTGGACGCCATGCCCGGCAAACAGATGTCCATCGACGCGGACATGCGCGCCGGGGTCATCGACATGGAAGAGGCCCAGCGCCGCCGCGATGTCATCAGCCAGGAAAGCAAGATGTTCGGCGCCATGGACGGCGCCATGAAGTTCGTCAAGGGCGACAGTATCGCCGGCATGATCGTGGCCGTGGTGAACATCGTGGGCGGTACCGTCATCGGCATCACCCAGCACGGCATCTCTGCCGGGGAAGCCCTGGAGATCTACGGCATCCTGACCATCGGTGACGGCCTCGTCTCCCAGATCCCCTCGCTCATCATCGCCATCTCGGCCGGTATCCTCATCACCCGTTCCGGCGATACCCAGGAAGATGTGGGCGCGCAGATCGGCGGCCAGTTCTTCGCCCAGCCCAAGGCCCTGCTCATGGCGGGCGGGCTGATCTTCCTGTTCGCCCTCATCCCCGGTTTTCCCAAGCCGCAGCTGTTCGCCCTGGCCTTCGCCATCGCCGGGCTCGGCTACATCCTGGACAGGATACGTTCCGCCCCCGCGCCCCGGGATGCCCGCAAGGAGCTCAACCAGTCCCTCAAGTCCGCCACCCGCAAGGAACGCAAGGGGCGGCCCTCCGGTCCCCAGGACGACTTTGCCCCCACGGTCCCCATCATCCTCGACATTTCGGAGGGCCTGGCGGCATCCCTGGACTACGACAACCTCAACGACGAGCTCTCCGCACTGCGCCGTGCGCTGTATTTCGACCTTGGCGTGCCCTTCCCGGGCATCAACCTGCGCGTTTCCTCGTCCCTGTCGGGCCTGACCTACGAGCTCCAGGTCAACGAGATCCCCATGTCGCGCGGACATCTGGAACAGGGCATGGTGCTGGCGCGCGAAAGCGAGGACACCCTGCGCATGCTCGGCCTGGACGTACGGCGCGGAGAGAACTTCCTGCCCGATGTGGAAAGCCTGTGGATCCCGGCGGAAAAACAGGCCCTGCTGGAGCAGGCCGGACTCTCCTGTATGACCCACTCGCGCATCCTGGCCTATCACCTTTCCCTGATCCTGGCACGGCATGCCTCCAGCTTCATCGGCATGCAGGAGACAAAATACCTGCTGGACCGCATGGAAGAACGCGCCCCGGACCTAGTGCGCGAGGCCACCCGTCTGCTGCCCGTGCAGCGCATCGCGGAGATCTTCCAGCGTCTGGCCCAGGAACAGGTCTCCATCCGCGACCTGCGGAACATTCTCGAGGCCATCATCGAATGGAGCCCCAAGGAAAAAGATACCGTCATGCTGACCGAATACGTGCGCGGGGCCCTCAAGCGCCAGATCAGCTACATGTATTCACGGGGCCAGAACATGCTGCCGGCCATCCTTATGGATCCCTCGGTGGAAGAGACCATCCGCAAGGCCATCCGCCAGACATCGGCCGGGGCCTTCCTGGCGCTGGATCCCGACACCTCGCGCCGCTTCATCGCGGCCGTGGGAGCAGCGGCGGGCGATTACCGCAAGCATGTCCAGATGCCCGTCCTTCTGGCCAGCATGGACATCCGGCGCTATGTGCGCCGCCTTATCGAAGGGGAGCATTACCGCCTGCCAGTGGTCTCCTACCAGGAGCTCACCCCCGAGATCAGCGTCCAGCCCATGAACCGGATCCGCCTCTAGGAGCTAGGCATGGAACTTGCCATCGATTACGCCGTCAAGGCCCTGTACCTGGTCATGATCCTGTCCCTGCCGCCCATCATCGTGGCTTCGGTGGTGGGCATCGTGCTCAGCCTCATCCAGGCCATCACCCAGCTGCAGGAACAGACCCTGGCCTTCGGCGTCAAGCTGCTGGCCGTGGGCCTGACGCTCTTCCTTATGGGCAAATGGCTGAGCGGCGAGATATTGCGGTACAGCGAGGACATCTTCAACCGCTTCTACCTGCTCTGAACGGCAGGCCCGGATACGGCTGACGGAAGGGGTGCCCCCAGGATACGCCACGGACAGGACACGCATGGATTTTTCGCAATTTTTGCAGGAACTCGGGGTCTACGGGCACCTCACGGCCTTGCTGCTGGGCACGCCGCGGCTCTTCGCCCTGGTCACGGTGGCGCCCTTCCTGGGCTCTGCGGTGGTGATGGGCCAGATACGTCTGCTGCTGGTGCTGGCCCTGTACCTGCCCCTGCATCCCGTCATCGTCAGCCACCTGACCGACGAGATCACGCTTTCCGCAGCGCTCTCCCTGGCGGTGGGCGGCAAGCTGGCCCTGCTCCTGCTCAAGGAGGCTGTGCTCGGCCTGATGATCGGCTTTCTTGCGGGCATCGTCTTCTGGACCGTGCAAAGTGCCGGATTTTTCATGGACAACCAGCGCGGGGCCAGCATGGCTGAAGGAACGGACATCCTTTCCGGCGACCAGAGCAGCCCTTTGGGCCAGCTGCTGTTCCAGAGCCTGGTCTACATCTTTTATACTTCCGGGGCGTTCCTGGCCTTCGTGGGGCTGGTGTACGCCAGTTACGGCATCTGGCCGGTGACGCAGCTCCTGCCCCTGGATGTGCCCCAGGGAGCGCCCCTGTATTTTGCGGAAAAGGTCGGCTGGCTCATGGGGCACATGCTGCTGCTGGCCGGGCCCATCGCGGCAGCCTGTCTTTTGACCGACGTGGCCCTGGGCCTGATCAACCGTTTTGCGTCCCAGCTCAACGTGTATGTGCTGGCCATGCCCATCAAGTGCGGCATCGCGGCTTTCCTGCTGTGCTTCTATTTTGGACTGCTGCTGTCGCATGCACCGGAACTTTTTGATTTTACACGGGAATCCATCCTCAAGCTGAATAATCTCCTGCCGGGAGGGGAATGATGCCGCCATGCCCGCAGGCCATGACGGCAGATGCGGAGCGCGGGAGACTTTGAGCCTATGAGCAGCGAAAAAACAGAACAACCGACCCCAAAACGCCTGCGGGAGTCCCGGGAAAAAGGGCAGGTCGCCAAAAGCCAGGACGTGCCTTCGGCCCTGACCGTCATGGCGGTGGCCGTCTATCTGCTGGCCATGTCTTCCGACATGCTCAATACCTTGCTGGCCATGGGCGAGGCCCCCATGCTGCTCATGGACAGGCCGTTCGAGGAGGCCCTGCCCCTGGCCGTCACGTCCACCCTGCTCTGCGCCCTGCGTGTGGCCCTGCCGCTCATCGGCATGGTCATGGTCGTGGCCCTTTGTGCCAACATGATGCAGGTGGGGGTGCTGTTTTCCGTACAGGCCGCCATGCCCAAACTGGAAAACCTGAGCATGAACAAATGGTTCAAGCAGGTCTTTTCCCTCAAGAATCTGGTGGAGTTTCTCAAGAACATCATCAAGGTGCTGATCCTGGGCATCAATGTGTACATCATTTTTTCCGACTACATGCCGCAGCTGTTCCGCATCCCGCAGGGTGACATCGGCGACATGTGGCGCCTTCTCGGTTCCGTTTGCGGTGACCTTGTCCTTGTTTCGGCGGGCGTGTTCTGCGTCATCGCCGCCGCGGACTGGTGCTTCCAGAAGTGGCAGTTCAACAAGCAGCACATGATGAGCAAGGAAGAAGTCAAACGGGAATTCAAGGAAAGCGAGGGCGATCCGCTCATCAAGGGCAAGCGCAAGCAGCTGCACCAGGAGATGATCGCCCAGAACCAGATCGCCAACGTCAGGAAAGCGAAGGTGCTTGTGACCAACCCCACCCATTTTGCCGTGGCTCTGGACTATGAAAAAGACAGGACCCCCCTGCCCGTCATCCTGGCCAAGGGCCAGGGCGTGCTGGCCCAGCGCATGATCGAGACCGCCCGGGAAGAGGGCATCCCCATCATGCGCAACGTGCCGCTGGCACGCAGCCTGTACGAGCAAGGCACGGAAAACGCCTATATCCCCCAGGACCTCATCGGCCCCGTGGCGGAAGTGCTGCGCTGGGTGCAATCCCTGCGCCAAGGATAAGCCATGCACGAAAAGAACGCCCGAACCCTTGCCCTGCTGATACGCCTGTGCGACGACCTTGCCTGGGGTCGTCCCGCGGACGAGGATGCCCTGTTCGCCCTGACCCGGGAAGGCAGCTCCTCGCCGGAGCTGGAACGTCTGGCCGAGGCCTTCGGCATGATGATCGTCAAGGTGGAAGCCCGTGAATTCCACCGGGCGGAACTGCTGGAAAAGGTGGAACAGCTTTCGCAGGAGCTGGGAAAAAGCCGTCTGCGCCTGCACGAGGAGAACCGGCAGGTGGTGGAGACCCTGCAAAAGGAGTACAACGTCCGCCGCATCATCGGTCGCTGCCCGGCCATGCGCCAGGTGGTGGCCCAGGCCCTGGCCATCGCCCGGCGGCCCATCAACACTCTGATCCTGGGGCCTTCCGGCACGGGCAAGGAGATCTTCGCCAAGACCATCCATTACCACTCCCCCAGGCGTGATGCCCCCTTCGTGGCCGTCAACTGTACGGCCATCCCCGACTCCCTGTTCGAAAGCGAGATGTTCGGCATCGAAAAGGGCGTGGCCACCGGCGTCAGCGCCCGCCGCGGCCTGGTGGAAGAAGCTTCGGGCGGGACGCTCTTCCTTGACGAACTGGCGGACATGTCCCTGCCCAATCAGGCCAAACTGCTGCGCGTGCTCGAGGAACGGGAAGTCCTGCGCGTGGGCAGCGCCCGGCCCGTGCCCGTGGACATCAAGGTCATCGCGGCCACCAATGTGGACCTGCGGCAGGCCGTGGCCCGGGGGCGCTTCCGGGAAGACCTGTACTACCGCCTCAATGTGGCCGAGCTGACGCTCCCTCCCCTGCGCGAACGGGGCGACGACATCCTGCTGCTGGCCCGGCATCTGCTGGCCCAGCATGCGCACAATATGGAACGCGCTGCCCTGCCCCTGGCCCCGGCCACCCAGCAGTGCCTGCTGGCCTACGACTGGCCCGGCAATGTGCGCGAACTGAGCAACGAGATGGAACGGGCAGCGGCCCTTACCGTGGATACGGTCATCCGTCCGTCGGATCTTTCTCCCAAACTGCTGGCCGCCCTGGCGCGCCACGGCTGCATAAAGACAAGCGCCACCGCCCCCCGGGAACCGCTGCCGGACATCCGGACGACATTCAATCTGGAACAGGCGGAGCGCCTGCTGGTACAGCGGGCCCTCGACGCCTGCCAGGGCAACAAGAGCCGGGCGGCGGAACTGCTCGGCATCACCCGGGAAGGCCTGCGCAAAAAGCTGCTGCGCCTCGACAAGACGGCCCACGGCCATGACGGGGAGGAGGCATGAACGCAAGCCTGAGATTGCGGCTGGCCCTGCTGGTGGTCTGTTCCGTGGCCCTCACCGTCGCGCTGGTCCTCTACCTGACCTGGCAGCGGGTCGGGGAGACCATGATCGGGATGGAAGAAAAAAATTTCGCCACCCTGCTGCTGGTGGAAGAGGAACGGCTCAATACGGCCACCCTCAACCATCTGGCGGCCAAGGTGCGCTCCGTGCTCCTGCGCAAGGCGCAGCTGCGGGACACCTCCGCCCGCGTCCAGGCACTGCTGCGGGCCCTGGCCCCGCAACGTCCCGCGGGCAGCGGGCAGGCCCACCTCGTCCTGCAACCCCTGCTGTCCGCCATGGACGCCGCCAGCATCGCTCTGGTGGATGACGTCGACAGTATCCGCATGGAGATCCTGGATACGGAAAAACTCCGTAGCGGCCAGACGAGTCTTCTGGGCCTGTCGTCCAGTCTGCGGGATGCCAAACAGCGGCCCGTGCAGCGCCTGCTCAAACAGTTGTCCCGGGATGGTGATTTTGCCGTTTTTGACCTGCCCCGCCTCGTGGCCACCAACGAAGGCCGCATGGTCCCCTCCGGCACCTATCGCCCCGTGCTGACCTATTTCCTGCCTTTGGACGGCCACAGGCCGTCACGGGAGATCCTGGTCTCCATGATCCCCCTGGACGATCTGGAAAAGATGGCTGTCCGGGCCCAGACGCAACTGCTGGAGGACACGCGGGAAAAATTCAGGGAGATGTCCCTTTATCCCGGCGGGCTCGTGGCGCTGCTGGACGGTGACGGGCATATCCTGGTCTCCAGTGGTGACGGTCTTCTTCCTGACGGCCTCGACGCGGCCCGGGCAGAAGCCCGCCAGACGGGCATGGCCAAGGTCATCCTGCCGTCGGCACAGGGCGATATGCTCTGCCTGCTGGGCAGCATCCGGGCCTTTGGCTGGTATGTGGCCCTGACGGCCCCCCTGGACGAGATACGGGAGCCTTCCGACAGCCTGCTGGCCAGCCTGCTGGCCGTGAGCCTGCCCATCATGCTGCTGGTGGCTCTGGCGGCCCTGCTCATGCTCATCAGGACGCTGCGTCCCCTGAAACTGCTGACCCGCAAGACCCGTCAGCTGGCCGAAGTGGATTTTGCCGCCCCCGATGCCCTTGACCGGCTCGAGCCCCTCCTCAGCCAGGGGCTGCCGCTGGAACGTCGCGACGAGCTGGGCCAGCTGGCCCGGGCCTATGCCCATCTGGGCGGGGCCCTTACCACCAACATCCGCAATCTGATGGAGGCCACCGCCAGCAAGGAACGCATGGAGGGCGAGCTCTCCGCCGCACGCGAGATCCAGATGGGCATCCTCCCGCCCCCGGACGGAGCTCCCGAAGTGTGCGGTTTCCGGGCCTCGGCCTTTCTGGATCCCGCCAAGGAAGTGGGCGGCGACATGTACGACTTTTTCGTCACCAGCGACGGGCGGCGGGCCCTTGTCCTGGGAGACGTGTCCGGCAAAGGTGTCCCGGCGGCCCTGTTCATGTCCATGACCGTCACGCTCGTGCGCTACGCCCTCGTCTCCGGGCTCGATCCGGCGGCCGCCATGTCGCAGGTCAACGCCATGCTCGAGGCCCACAACCCGGGCAACATGTTCGTGACCCTCTTCCTGGCCCTGTATGACCCCCAAAGCGGTGAACTGAGCTACGCCAACGGCGGGCATTGCCCGCCCTACATCATCGATGCGGCCTCGGACGCCCCGCCCCGCATGCTGGACAAGCTGAGCGGCCCGCTGGTGGGCGTCATCCCGGACATGGAATACACGCTGTTCACGGATACCCTCAAGGAACAGGAGACCTGCCTGCTCTTTACCGACGGGGTGACCGAAGCCATGAACGGCGACAAGGAACTGTACGGTGAGGCCCGGTTGCAGGATTTCCTGGCCGCCCATCGCGGGGCCTCGCCCAGGGAACTGCTGACGCTCATTTTCTCGGAGCTTGTCCGCTTCCGGGGAGAAGAGCCCCAATCCGACGACATCACCATGCTGGCCTTCTGCCGCACGCACAGTGCGAGCGTGGCCCAACCTGCCTCTCCCCGGACATCCTCATGACCATGCCTTGCTCTTCGATGGACCAGCGCGCGCCCTTGGGCCGCATCCTGGCCGGATGGATCGCCATCCTCCTGTGCAGCCTGCTGCTGTACGATGCCCTGCTCTATTCCTCCTTGCGCACGGCCACACGGGAAGGGACGCAGGCATCGGCCAGTGTGGCGGCCACGGCCCTGAAAAGCCGTATGGCCATAGGGATCCGCTTTGGCAAAAAGCTGGAGACCTACCACAATATCGACCGTCTGCTGGCCAGTGTGGGCCAGGCTGCCGACATGCCGCTGGCCGTACTGGATGCCCGGGGCATGGCCCTGCATCACTGGGGGCGCTTCCCGCTTTTGCCGGACATCAGCGACCGCCTGCCGAAAACGGGAACAGAGGCTGTCCTTTCCCTGAAGGACGGGGAACTGCTGCTGGCCCCCGTCGCGGACAGGGACGAGCACATCGTGGGCCATATCGCGGTCTGGATGCCTTCCCGCAATCTGGATGCCACACTCAGGGACCTTTTCCGGCAGCAGCTGCTCTTTCAGGGCGGGCTGGCACTGGCAGGGATACTGCTTTTGTCCCTCTGCCTCGGCCTGCGTCGTTCCGGTGGTATGCCCCGCAATCTGTGCATCGCCATTTTCCTGCTGCTCATGCTGGGCAATGGGGCCCTGGCCCTGCATGCCGTCAGCCGGCAATATACGCAGGGACTCAGGAACGATGCCGCGCATACCGGCGCCATCCTGACCGAGGACCTCAACCGCCTGCTGCTGGTGGGTGTCTCCCTGGACGATACCAGCCGCCTGTCCGCCTATCTGACCCGGGCCGCCACCGCCCACGGTGACGATCTTGTCCTGGAGGTCCTGGCGCCTTCCGGCAAAGTATTCGCATCGAGCCACGCTTCCGGCCCCCTTCCCGAACTTTTGCCGCCCGGCGAGGAATTCCCCCTGCTGGAGCTGGCCTCGGCCTTTTCCGTCAGCGGGGATTCGCCGGAGCAGGGCTGGAAACTGCGGGCCACCCTCGCGCGCGGTCCCTGGCTGGAGCGCCTGATCGCCAACGGGCTGGACATCCTGGCCCTGGTGGCCATCTCCCTCATCTTCATGGTGGAGATGTTCCTGCTGCTCTCCCGCAGTCTGGAAGCCCGCCTGCAGGGAACGACGCAATCCCACGCTCACCGCAGCGCCCTGTTCCGCCCGCTGATGTTCGTCTTCATCCTGGCCATGGACATGACCATTTCCTTCATCCCCCTGCGCATGGCCGAACTCACCACCACGAGCATACTCCCGCGCGACGTACTGCTGGGCCTGCCCATCTCCGCGGAAATGGGTATGACCGGCCTCAGCGTGCTCATCGCCGGGACATGGATGAAGCGCAAAGGGGCCCGGCCGCCCCTCATGACGGGCATCATCTGTATGGCCCTGGGCTATCTGGCCTCCATGCTGGCCTGGACCCCCTGGCTTTTCATCGCCGCCCGGGCGCTGGTGGGACTGGGCTACGGCCTTTCCCTGCTCACTGCCCAGGCCTACACGGTGCGAGACGGCAAACTGGCCGACATGTTTGCCGGTGTCTATGCCGGATCCCTGTGCGGCAGCGCCCTGGGGGCCATGCTGGCCGAACGTCTGGGCTACGGTCCCGTTTTCGCCATCTCCGCCGTCATCCTGGCCTGTCTGGCCCTGGTGCCCCTGCGTCTGCTGCGCGGACAGGAAAAGCAGGAGGACGTCCGGGAAGAAGCCCCGGCCGCCAGACTGACGCTGCCGCAGATCCGCCGCCTGCTGGCGGACCGCCACTTCCTGGCTTTCATCCTGCTGGCTCTGCTGCCCTCGACCCTGCTCTGCGTGGGTTTCCTCAACTACTTTTTGCCTGTCTTCCTCAAGCAGGCCGATGTGGCCCAGTCCAACATCGGACGCATCTACATGCTCAACTGCCTCATCGTCATCTACAGCGGTCCCCTTTTCGCCCGTCTGGTCGGCAACAGCCTGCACAAAGGCCCGCTCCTTTTCTGGGCCGGCATCCTCTCGGCCCTGTCCGTGGCCTGTTTCTGTTTCCTTCCTCCCCTGCCGGCTTCGGTGGCGGGCTCCATCCTGCTGGGACTGGCCACCGGTCTCAACATCCCGGCCCAGAGCGAATTCCTGCTGGAACTGGACATCGCCCGGGCCATCGGTGTGGATCAGGCCATGAGCCTGCTGGATGCCCTGCAACGCGTGGGGCAGGTCATCGGCCCGGTCTGCGTGGGGGCTGTCATGGCCATCATGAGCGTGGATGACGCCGCCCGCTGGGCAGGCATCATCCTGGTGGCCATTTCCCTTCTTTTCCTGTTGCTGGTCCGCCCGGCCCGCCATTCGGGAGACAGGGCATGACCTCCGCCCGGGACTGGATCCGCAGCCGTTGCCCGGAGGCATTGGCTGCCTTCGAACAGGCAGGAGCGCAGACACTGGCGGACTATGCGGCAGGCTTTGGCGCGGGTGCCGCCCTGCCCAGGCCGCCGCAAGCCGCTGACGACCTTGTGGAACTGGCCGCCGCGACCTGCGCCCGGCTGTATTCGCCTGATCTGGGGCAGGCCCTGCGCCGTGAACTGGAGAGCGATTTCCATGTCCTCACGGCCAACCATCACGGTGTGGATTTCCACCCGGAATTCTTCCAGGGCGATTTGCTGTTCGCCATGAGCTGCCGTCACGCCGTGCCCCTGTTCAACTGCGGCGCTGTCCCGGCCAACAACGTGGCGTATCCTCGCGGCATCCTGCTGGGATGCGGCACCCCGGAAGAGGTGAGTTTCCGCAGCCGCAAACTGCCCATCCTGCCGGGAAGGGACCGGCATGGGCTCATCAGCGTGCGCCCGGCGTTCACCGCCGCCGAGGTCACCCTGCCCTCGCAGCTTTCCGGCCAGCCGGAAGAGCCGCATGCTCTGGACCGTCTTGTCCAGGCCGTCTACCGCCATCCCCGCGTCCTGGAACAGCAGACATTCCGGGATCAGGCCAGCCTCATGAATGCCCTGCTGTGGCAGCAGGTCATCCCGAAAAGCTGTGATCTCCCGCCGCTGGTCTCGCTGGACATGCAATGGCTGTGCGGCCGCCTGATCACGGCCGATCTGGAACAGCCGGACAGCCTTGTCCGGCACCTGCTCCTGCATCCGCCCCTGGCCGCTGCTATCTGGGATGCCCTCAACGGGCAACGGGCCTGCTGGACCGGGGATGCGCAGGGCCTGCAGCGAGGCACCTTCCTGTTCTGGGGCGTAGACGGCAAAGGCCGGGCCCTGGCCCTGCGGCCTGCCCGTGATTTCCGCTCGCTGGTGGCTGTCCGGGATGCAGGCTGGCGCCTGCCGCTGGATGCCCGGACTCTGGGCAGGGCCCTGTCGGAAGAGCGCATCCTCCCCTCGCTTTTCCTTTATTTCGCCACCGTGACGGCGGCCAGGGGCCTGCGCTGTGCCGGAGGCATCTTCCAGACCTCGTACCTGCCGCGCATGATCCAGGGCATCTGTACGGCTCTGCGGCACTGCGGTGCCGACGGGCTGGCCACGCGCATCGCCGGGGCATTCCGGCCCTGTCCGCCCTGCACGGGGCTGCTGCCCCTGCGTCTGCCCTGCCCTGACGGCCCGTTGCGGCAGACCGGCCGGGGAGCCGGCGCCGCGGACCTCTGGCTGGCCGGCGGCCTTTCTCCTGCCCTGTGGCAGTCACTGCGGCACAGCCGGGTCGATCATGCCCTGGCAGCCTCGCTGCCGTATCATTATGAAGACCTGTCCGCTCAGGAGATGCGACCGCTGCTGCTGGACAGCCTTTTGCAACAGGCCCCGCCCATCGGGAGCCTGCCCTTCCTTGCGCCTTTTCCCCTGGAGATGCCTCATGCCTGAACTGGAGATAAATCTGGATGCCCTGGCCCATAATCTGCGTCTTGTGCGGCGCCAGGAACAGGCCTGGGGCTTCCGTTTCCTGCCGGTACTGAAGATGGTGGCTTCCCACCCGGACGTCGTCGATTTCCTGCGTACGCAGGGCTATGCCCGCTACGGCATCGCGGACATGACGGAGCATCTTCTGTACGGACAGGAACCGCCTGCACGCACAGGGCGCGTCCTGATCAATCTGGCGCCCCCGGACAGGGCGGATGACGTCGTCCGCCTGTTCGAACGCAGCGCCTTTTCCTGTGAGACGACCTTCCGGGCCCTGGATGCTGCTGCCCGTGCCGCGGGCCTGCATCACGAGGCCCTGCTCATGGTGGATATAGGCGACATGCGCGAAGGGATCCCGCAAGAAGATGCCCCCGCCCTGCTGCGGGCCGTGGCGACCGCATCGCAGCGTGCGGCCCATGGCCCGGGCGCCCATGTGGCGGGCATCGGCGTCAATCTCGGCTGCCTGTACGGGACATGCCCGGACGACGAGAACATGGCCCTGCTCGAAGCCCTGGCGGCCCGGGCAGGCGCCCTGCTGGGGCATGCCCTGCACCGGGTCAGCCTGGGCGGGAGCATCTTCTGGAACTGGTTCGCCCGCCGTCACGGGCATGGACCGCATCTGCCGCCCGGCTGCATCATGGAATTCCGCATGGGGGATCCCCTGCTGCTTGGCCGGGACATGTACCGGGACGAAACCCTGCTGGCCGGGGACTTCCGGCAGGATATCTTCCGCCTGTCGGCCACGGTGCTGGAAGTGACGGAACGGGACATCCGTCCGCCCCGACAGAGCGTCCACAACGGACGGGGGCTGCACGCCGACTGCCCTGATCTGGGGAAACGGCTCCGGGCACTGGTGGACTGCGGCAGTCTGCATACGGACGTCCGGGGCCTGTCCCTGGCCCGCCCGGACTGGCGGATATCCGATTTCAGCGGCAATTACGCCATCCTGGACTTGAGTGGCTGCCCGCAGGCTCCCGTGCCGGGAGAACATGTCCGGTTCATCCCGTCCTATTGGGCCGTGGCCCGTACCTGCCGTATGCCCCACATCCGCAAGACCCTTATCCACGATAGTCTGCCGGGACGAGCCCTTTCCGACTCCCGGCCCGCCTCTCCCCAGCAGGAGACGGCGCCCCTTTCGGAGGTTTCATGAAGACGTCACGCTATGTTGCCCCTGTGCTTGCCTGCCTGCTGCTCCTGCCCCTGCTGCTCCGGGACTGCGCCTTTGCCGCCCCTGCACAGGACAATCCTGACGAAGAAAAGATATGGCGGGTGATCTATGTGGAAGGCGGCCCCTTTTCCGATTACCAGCGTATCTTTCAGGGACTGGCCCTGGGGCTGGAAGAACGAGGACTGATCGAGAACGGGCATGTGCCCCTGCCCAAGGACAGCGAAGAAGCCCGCGGCATGTGGGAATGGCTGCACCAGCATGCAGGCGGCAAACGTCTTGTCTTTCTGGCGGACGGTTTCTACTCCGCGAACTGGGACAGCCAACAGCGGGAAAAAGTACGCCAGGAGGTCCTGCGCCGCATCCGGGAAAAGAAGGACGTGGACATGGTCCTAGCCTTCGGCACCTGGGCCGGACAGGATCTTGCCGCGCAGGATCTGCCTGTTCCGGTCATCGTCTCGTCCGTGACCAATGCGGTGGACGCAGGCATCATCCCCTCGGTGGAAGATTCGGGGCGGGACAATCTGGTGGCCCCCATCGAGCCTGACCGCTTCAAGCGCCAGGTCCTGCTCTTCCATGACATCTTCGCCTTCCAAAAGCTCGGCATCGCCTACGAAGATACCCCGGCCGGCCGCGGCAGCATCGCCCTCAACGAGATCGAGGATGCCGCCAGGGAACTGGGGATCACCCTGCTGCGCTGTACCGATACCTTCGACATCCAGGACACGGACCTGGCCTCGGAGCGCCTGCTGGCCTGTCATAAAAAACTGGTGGACCAAGGGGCCGAGGCTGTTTACCTCACGTATAATGTCGGTCTGCAGGCCGGTGCCATGCGCAGGGTGCTGCAGCCGCTGGCGGATGCGCATGTCCCCACCTTTTCCCAGCTGGGCGCACCGGACGTGATCCACGGGGCCCTGCTGAGTGTGGCGCAATCCAATACGGCCGAAGAAGGCCGCTTCAGCGCCGGTCTGGTGGAGGCCATCCTCAAGGGCGCACGCCCGCGTGATCTCTCGCCGGTCTTCGAAAGCCCCGTCAGCATGGCTCTGAACCTTTTCATGGCCACGCTCATCGGCTGGAACCCGCCGCTGGAAGTGCTGGCCGCCGTGGACGAATTCTATCAGGAGATGAAGTAGCCACAGCCCC
>NZ_JBNPNC010000043.1:0-24948 GCF_050314315.1 Desulfovibrio sp. SGI.102
AAAGGGCGCTTTCGAGGAACTGGGCCCCTGCGAGGTCATCGGCTTCGTCTCCTGCGGCGGCTGTCCCGGCAAGCGGGCCGTGGCCCGCGCCAGGATGCTGGTGGATCGCGGCGCCGAAGCCGTTGCCCTGGCCTCCTGCATCTGCAAGGGCAACCCCATCAGCTTCCCCTGCCCGCACCACGAGACCATGATCGCCGCCATCCGCAAAAAACTGGGCGACGGCGTGCCCGTGCTGGATCACACGCACTAGGGATACGCATGAGATAGGAGCGGGAGGGGAATCCCCTCCCGCACTGCCCCTTTCCGGCGCGTACGCTCCCGGGCCATGCAGGGCGGCTTCCTGCCATGCCTCGTCCTGACGGGAGACCGTCATGGGCCATGGCCCCGGCACGGTACGCTACCGTCCGCCGGAGGCACGGGCAGCACATCTTCCTCTCCCGTCGCCGGCCCGTCACCTTCATGACGACCGGCGGTCACACAAAGCAGGCATGCTGGGCATGGCATGTCCCCGGTCCCCGGCGCGCAGCAAGGATGTCCCCAGCCCGGGCGGACCCGTAAGGATCGGGAAGGCCAAGGCGGCGCGGCCGGGCCCTCCCCCCGCCCTTTACCTTCCCGCCGCTGTGGGCTATGGAGGGGATGACCGCCTGTTCCGGCGGGCCGCATTTCATCATCAATCACGGACAAAACGGATTCAAAAGGAGAAGTCATGGCGGATATTCTGATCATCGGCGCCGGTGGCGTGGGAAGCGTGGTGGCGCACAAGTGCGCCCAGTTGGCCACAGAAGGGGCCTTCGGCAAGATCACTCTTGCCAGCCGTACGCTTTCCCGGTGTGACGAGATCGCCCGCTCGGTCAAAGCCCGTCTGGGCGTCGACATCGCCACCGCCCAGGTGGATGCCGACAACGTGCCCGAGCTCTGCGCCCTCATCCGTCAGGTGAAGCCCCACACCGTGCTGAACATCGCCCTGCCCTATCAGGACCTGCACATCATGGACGCCTGCCTGGAATGCGGCGTGCATTATCTGGATACGGCCAACTACGAGCCCCTGGATACCGCCAAGTTCGAATACAAATGGCAGTGGGCCTACCAGGAGCGCTTCAAGCAGGCCGGCCTCACCGCCCTGCTGGGCTCCGGTTTCGACCCCGGCGTCACCAACGTCTTCTCGGCCTGGGTCATGAAGCACGAGCTGGACGAAGTGCATGTGCTGGACATCATCGACTGCAACGCCGGTGACCACGGCCAGCCCTTCGCCACCAACTTCAACCCCGAGATCAACATCCGCGAAGTGACCGCCCGCGGCCGCTACTGGGAACGCGGCGAATGGGTGGAGACCGATCCCCTGTCCTGGTCCATGACCTACGACTTCCCCGACGGCATCGGCCCCAAGAAGTGCTTCCTCATGTACCACGAGGAACTGGAATCCCTGGTGCAGAACCTCAAGGGCCTGAAGCGCGCCCGCTTCTGGATGACCTTCTCGGAAAACTACCTGAACCACCTCAAGGTGCTGGGCAATGTGGGCATGACCCGCATCGATCCCGTGCGCTTCCAGGGCCAGGACATCGTGCCCATCCAGTTCCTGCGCGCCCTGCTGCCCGACCCCGCCTCCCTGGGCCCGCTGACCAAGGGCAAGACCTGCATCGGCAACGTCATGCGCGGCATCAAGGACGGCAAGGAAAAGACCGTCTACATCTACAACATCTGCGACCATGAAGCCTGCTACGCCGAAGTGGGCTCCCAGGCCATCTCCTACACCACCGGCGTGCCCGCCATGATCGGTGCCAAGATGATGGTCTCCGGCCAGTGGCTCAAGCCCGGTGTGTGGAACATGGAACAGTTCGACCCCGACCCCTTCATGGCCGACCTCAACGCCTACGGCCTGCCGTGGCAGTGCGTGGAAGTGAAAGACTAGTCCCTTTCGCGCCGGCAACGCTGTTTCAGGGGGAAGGGGCCCGCGGGCTCCTTCCCCCGTTGCGCTCCGGCCCGGGAACAGACCCGCCGCCCCTGCGGCCAGGCCCCGGACGGCAGCCCTTTCTTCACCCCAACCCTTGCAAAAGACCAAAACATGAAGCATCTCCTGCCCCTGCTGGATCCCCGTACCGTCCCCTCGCCCTGCTTCGTGCTGGACGAAGCCCGTCTGGCGGCCAATGCGGCCATCCTGGACAGCGTGCAGCAGCGCACCGGCGCCAAGATCCTGCTGGCCCTCAAGGGCTTTGCCGCCTGGGACAGCTTTTCCCTGCTCTCCCGCGCCAAAGGCCACGGCCCCCTGTGGGGCACCTGCGCCAGCTCCGTGGATGAAGCACGCCTGGGCCGCGAAGAATTCGGCGGCGAAGTGCACGCCTTTGCCGCGGGCTGGACGGAAGAAGAGCTGGACGAGCTGCTGCCGCTGGTGGATCACCTGGTCTTCAACTCCCTGGCCCAGTGGGAACGCTTCGGCCCCAAGGTCCGGGCCTGGTGCCGGGACAACGGCCGCGAGATCAGCTGCGGCCTGCGCATCAATCCCGAACATTCCGAAGGCGCCGTGGCCATCTACAATCCCTGCTCCCCGGGCTCCCGTCTGGGCATCCGGCCGTACCAGCTGCCCGAAACGCTGCCGGAAGGCATCTCCGGTCTGCATTTCCATACCCTGTGCGAACAGGGCTCCGACGCGCTGGAACGCACCCTGGATGCCGTGGAGGCCCGTTTCGGCAAGCAGCTGGCCCAGTGCAAGTGGATCAATTTCGGCGGCGGCCATCACATCACCCGCGAAGGCTACGACCTGGACCGCCTCTGCCGCTGCATCACGCGCATGCAGCAGAACTACGGCGCGCAGATCTATCTGGAGCCCGGCGAGGCCGTGGCCCTCAATGCGGGCTGGCTGGTGGCCACGGTGCTGGACGTGGTGCAGGCCGACATGCCCATCGCCATCCTGGACACCTCGGCCTCCTGCCACATGCCCGACGTGCTGGAGATGCCCTACCGCCCCAACCTGCTGGCCCCGGAAGACGGCGAGCTGCGCCTGGCGGGCGAAAACGGCGAAAAGGCCTGGACCTGCCGCCTGGCGGGCAAGTCCTGCCTGGCCGGGGACGTCATCGGCGAATACAGCTTCGCCGCGCCCCTCAAGGCCGGTGACCGCCTGATCTTCACCGACATGGCCATCTACAGCATGGTCAAGACCACCACCTTCAACGGCCTGCGCCTGCCGTCCATCGGCAGCCTGGCCGCCGACCTCGACGCCGCCGACCCGGCCGCCACGGCCCGTTTCCGTCTGGTGCGCCGCTTCGGCTACGAGGACTTCAAGACCCGTCTGTCCTAGGACATCGAGACCACAGGCCTTTTCCTGAACGCAAACAGCCCCCGCATGACATCATGCGGGGGCTGTTTGCTTGCATCCCTGCCAGCTGTTCCCTGGATGGAACACACCAGGGAAGGGGACATAGGGAGAAAGGGGCCCTTCTCGTATCGGCAGCGACCGAAGGCGGCCTCAGGCCGTGCCCGTCAGCGACAAAGAAGCGTTACTGGCGACAGCAGGGACACGGACCCTCCCCTCATATTTTACTGCTGCACGGACGTGGCCGGGGCCAGATCCTCGACGGAGCTCACGGGACGGCTGCCGGGATAGACCTCACCGGCGCTGGTACCGAAATCGCGCTGGGGCGTCACGGTGCCGCGCACGGCATGCACGGGCCCTGCCGGCTGCGCCTGCGTCCGGGCCGTTGCGGCCTGCCGCTCCTGTTCCAGCCGCTCCAGGCGACGGGCCTGCTGCTCACGGGCCTGTTCCGCGGCCTTGCCCCAGCGGGGGCTGCTGCTGCGCGCCATGGGCACCGGCGTGCTGCCCGCGGCCCAGATCAGGCTGGTATCCCGCGTGGAGGAGGCTCGCTGGGCGGCCTCGAAGCCACTGCGGCCCGTTTCCTGTCCGGCCAGCTGCACATCGGGGAAACTCTCCGGCGGCATGAGCTCGCGGCCGTCAGGCAAAGGCTGCCGGGTGCGCCGGGCCATGAGCAAAGGCGGTTCGGGGTCCAGGCTGCCGTCCAGAAAATCGCTGACCGTCACGAAACGCTGACAGCCCCCGGCCTGCAGCTGCGCGATGATGCGCGGCAGGTTCTCCAGCGTGCCGTGCACCGTATCGTGGAAAAGGAAGATGCCGCGCAGATCGTTGTTGACGTAACGCTGGCCCCGCGTGTTGACCAGAGCGGCGTAATCCTCGCGCACGCCCCGCCAGTCCTCGCTGTCCAGCGACCAGAGCACGACCTTGAGGTCCATCTGCTCGGCAGCTTTCAGGGTGATGTCATTGAACGAACCGTACGGCGGGCGCAGGAAGCGGGCCTCGATGCCCAGGGAGCGCAAAAAGCGCTGCACCCTGCCGATCTGCTCGCTCTGGGCCGCCAGGTTGAGATGGCGCAGATTGGGATGGGAATAGGTATGGATGCCGATCTCGTGACCTTCGTCATGGATGCGCTGCACGAGGTCGGGATGGCGCTCGGCGTTCCGCCCCAGCACGAAGAACGTGGCCGGGATGTTGTGCGCGGCCAGGATGTCGAGAATCTGCGGCGTATTGGCCGAAGGGCCGTCATCGAAGCTCAGGGCGCAGAGGTTCTCCTGCATGGGCTGCGCGATGATGCGCACACCATCGTAGACCCGGCACTGGCGGACACTGGCATCATTCATTACCAGCGCCGAGAGGGAGGCAGGCTCCAGAGGGCCGGAGAGCTTCCGGGCAGTGGCGGAGACGCGCAGCGGCGTGCCGCTGTCCGGGACGGCCTGGGCACAGCCCGGCAACAAAAGCAGGGCCGCCAGCAGCAGCCCCATGCCCATGCGCGACGGGAAACGCGCATCACGATCTTTGCCGGTCACGGCCCTGCGGCCCTGCCGGAAACGGGAAAACATCATCTTTTCCACCCTGAACTGAAGTGTTTTTCTACCTAACACCGGCCCTCCGGGACTGCAAGGTTATTTATCAGGAACGAATATCAATTTTTATCCTTTTATTCCAGCTAATTACAAATGAAATTAAACTTTTTTCAAATTTTTCAATTTTTTTCTTGACCCCGAGGGGTGTTTCCCGTACAAACACTCTTGTTCGAGAGGACAACGACGGACAGTTAGCTCAGTTGGTAGAGCACCGCCTTCACACGGCGGGGGTCACAGGTTCAAGTCCTGTACTGTCCACCACTACGGAGCGGTAGTTAAGACGGTTATAACGCCGGCCTGTCACGCCGGAGGCCGAGGGTTCGAGTCCCTTCCGCTCCGCCATAATTGCGAGAAAAGCGCACTGTGCAAACGGTGCGCTTTTTTTGAGAACAATACGGGATATTTTCCCGACTCCATATTTGGAGCGGTAGTTAAGACGGTTATAACGCCGGCCTGTCACGCCGGAGGCCGAGGGTTCGAGTCCCTTCCGCTCCGCCATAATCACGCGAAGGCGCCCTGCACATGCAGGGCGCTTTTTTTGTTCCCGCCACTCCGCACTGCCCCATTCCCACCTTCCGCCCTGTCTGCCCCAGCCACCATGCGTGGACAGGGGCGATCCTCTTGGTCTACCTTTTGCTATACCAGTAACAAAAAGGAGAGGCCTATGCATCCCACTGCCAATATCATTGCAAAATTTGGTGCCGCTATCGGCATAGACGGCCTTGAGACCGAGAACGGCGTTTGCACGCTCCAGTTCGACGACGTGACAGTCACCCTGGAATGCGCTGAAAACGGTGACGCCCTGTACCTGTACAGCCGGGTGTGCGGCCTGCCGGAAAGCGATGCCGACAAGCTGGCGCTCTATGGCCTGCTGCTGGAACTGGACAGCTTTTTCAGGGGCACGGACGGCGGGATACTGGGTATCGAGCCCCTGCTCGACGCCGTGACCTATACCCGCCGCCTGCCGCTGGAACATCTGGACGAGGCCATCCTCGACCGCCAGGTGGGCCGTCATGTGGATACGGTGGAATCGCTGCGCGCTTCCATCGCGCAACTGCGGGAACAGGCCGCCACGCCCCAGGCCGCCGCGGAAGCGGGCTGGAACGACGGCATGCTGAAGATCTGAACGCTGCTGCCATAAAGGATTCGCCATGAAGATCAATGACCTGAACATCATCGCCCAACGGCTGGGCGCGTTCGGCAAGGAACATCTGGGGATCGATCGCCAGGGACATACCGTCCCCACCACCTCCTCACTGGGAGGCCGCATCGCCAGCTGGATACGCTCGCGCCACAGCGACACGGCAGCCCAGGCCAACCGTGACGTCATGACCGGGATCATCAATACCATCCGGCAGACCGACGATCTGGGCGACCGCTTCGCGGACATCGCCCGAAAGAGCCTGGAAAGCAAGCTGGCTGCCGGTCGTCCCTTGAGCGGACGTGACGCGGCCCGGGTGCTGCAGGACGTCATCCGTATCAAGACGACGGAAGACCAGGCCCGTCTGGAGACCCGGCTCATCAATATCCGGGACCAGTTCCAGAAGCTCTGCGCCCCCCATGCCGACGGCTCGCCCTCGGATCTGGAAACGCAGACGGCCACGCGGCGGCAGCGCTTCGGCCTGCCTCCGGCCACGGCGGAACAGCTCCGGGGTTATCGGGACACCGTCCTGCGCGATCTGGAAGCCAGGGCCCGGCGCGCCGACCATTCGCTGACAGCGGCCGAAAGCCTGGACGCCCTTGGCGAGAGCGCCCGCATGCTGACCCTGAGGGAAGCCAAGGCCGGCATCGCGGCCATGGCGGAGCAGGTCAGCGGCGAAGGCCCCCACGGCTTCATGGCCCGTCTGGGGGCCGCCATGCAGGCCAGGGGCATCGTTGGCGACATCAGTCCCGCCACCCGCGATGTCCTGGTCCAGACCATCCATGACAAGCTCGTCGCCCGCTGCCTGAACGACAGCAACAACATGCACCAGCCCACACTGGCGGAAGCCACCACGGCGGCCGAGAACGTCATCAACAATTTCGTGGCGGCCCTGGACACGGTGGAACACGCCCGGGCCATGCCCCGGGAGGCCAAGCGCATCCTGCAGGACGAGATCCTGCACTCTCCCAAGCCCGTGAACGCGGCCATGGCGCAGGCCATATGCGACGCCGTACTGGATACGGGCCAGTTCCTGCGCACCCTGACGCTGGCCGAGGCCACCCCCGCCGGACTGAAGAGGGACTTCGATACCTATGCCCAGACCATGCACGCCGCCACCACACAGCCGGACGGCATGCTGCGTCCCGGCATCGAGGGCGGGCCGGAAGCCGGCCTGATCCGCATCCTGACGGCCCGCGCCGCATGCAGGATGCTGGGCCTCGGCAATCTGGAGCCCCTGAGCAAGGACGAACGGAAGCTTTTCCAGCAGCTCGAACGGGCAAAGCAGCCCGTCCCGCCGGAGCTGGCCGCCCGCGTCGCTGCCCGTATGGACGCCGACTACGCGGCCCGCCGTGCCCTGGGCGGGGGCTCCCCCCTGCATGTCCTGCGCCGTGACCTTGCCCAGGAGGCCGACGAAGGCCTGCGTTCCCGCAACGAACTCCTGCTCATGAACGTCCTGGATACCCTGGCCCAGGCTACGGAAAGCGACGAATTCTATGACATCCTCGACCGGGCTCCCGGTCTTGGCCAGATGCGCATGGCCGAGGCGCGCCGGTTCGTGCCCCAGGGCCTGGGCCTGACCCTGCCCGAAGGTCAGGCCTTCGACATGGCCGCCGCCCGGCAAAAGATGCAGGACGGCCTCAATGCCACCGTCCTGTCCACCCCTCCGGGCAACGGGGCCACCGCCCTGTCCAGAGAGGATCTGGCCTCTCCCGAACTCATCCGCAAGTGCAACTACTTCTCGGACCAGTTCCTCAAGGACTTCGCCCGGAACGGCATCACCATCAACGGGCACAAGTTCGGCGGCGGGAGATTTACCCATGAGCCGCAACAGATGGAACGGGAGCTGGACGCCCTCATCGCCATGTTCCCCTCTGCCGAAGAGGCCGGACGCATCTGCAGCCCGCTGCATCAGGCCAGCGGCGCCGATATCCTGATGCTCCTCATGGCCGACCCGGCCACCGCCAACGAGACCATGCGCATCGCTGCCCTCCAGTCCCGGCCCCTCGCCAACAGCCTGCCCATCGAGATCATCCGGCACTCTGACGGCTCGTATCACGTCAATATCGAATTCTGCTTCCAGAAGATCGATGCGGAGATGGGCCCCCGTGCCTCCTCCGGCATCAACGCGAGAGCCTCCTTCCTGCTGCCCAATGGCCGGGAACCGCTGCAATTCCGCATCGAGGATCTCGACGTGCTGTTCAACACCCAGCAGGATTAGCCGCGGTCAACCAAGATCGCAAAGGAGTGCCACGATCTAGATTTGGCAGACATTCCTCTGTAGAGGCATGAAAAAGGCCCATCGGCTTTTGCTGGTGGGCCTTTGCCGTTCTGGCTAGAAAAAACTGGCTATTAACGAAGCAATATTTGTTATTAATGGACTTTAGCACCTTTTGCTCTGTTACATCGCCAGCAGAGTGTTTGTAAATTGTTTAATTCTGTCATTCCTCCTTTTGAAATAGGAATTATATGGTCAATTTCAAGTAGTAGATTTGGCTCAAGTTTAGTTGAATTTCCACATAACTTGCATGTATAGTTATCTCGCTCAAGAATGTAACATCTCAATTTACTAGTCATTAAAGCACGCTGCCCAGCAACACTTTTCTTAAACTTTACAATATTTGAAAGATAAACAATAAATTCATTTAAACTAGTAATGTCTAAAACTATTTTACACTGCATACTAGCATTTCCGCCAGATGAAATATATTTAAATATATATGTTGGATAGTATACGTTATGCAAGTTAGCATGCTCAAATCCAAGCTCTTTATTAAGTTTTCTTTTACTAAATTTACGAATGAAAAAAGGAATATCCTTCTCAATACTCCTATAAATACTATTCTTCTTATCTACAAGATATTGTTTTCCTTCATTAACAGCCTCAAAGTTGTTCAGCATGGCTTCTGCTTTTTCTAAAGTATCAGCAGAAGGAATTATTTTGAAATATTTACAAACATATTTAAAAGGTTCTTTGCTCGCACTACTACAAACCGCGCGCGAACAGTAACAAATATTGGGGGCGTATTGCATGTTCTCCAGTTCTTTACGGCTATATTTCCACTTACTATTATCTTCAAGGCTTGCCGTTCCGTGTTTTAGTTGATTTAGACCAAATTGATTAGCCTTTAATCCATCTATGTATTTGTTAAGATTATTCCAATCTTGTATATATTGAGAAACACTATTTTTTATTTGTATAAATCTTTTACTTATAAAGTATATTGACGAGTATACATAATATATAACAAACAACAATATAATTAGCGCAATCGCCAACGCAACTAGAAATGCTATATTGCTAAAAATCTCAGAGTTATCTGTAACAAATTTTAATATAAGACCTATAGGCAATAGAAATATACAAATAGAAATTAAATCAGCCAAAAATTCTGTCAAAATATTTTTTCTTCTAGCCAAGATAGCATCCCCTCAGAAGTATATTTATAATTAATATCTATGATTAAGATAAAAACTGTTTTCTTTCAAGGGGTAGTATCTAAAGCTGTACCTGCATTGAGAAAAAAGTTTTGCCTTAAAGCAGATTTTTCAGGACTATTCGTGGAATAATACAATGAAATAAAAAAGGACTTACAACTAATTGCTGCAAGTCCTTGAAATCTGTGGCGCGCCCGGCGCGATTCGAACGCACGGCCTTTGGCTCCGGAGGCCAACGCTCTATCCGACTGAGCTACGGGCGCACACGTGTCTTTCTAGGCAAAGGGCGTGCCGCTGTCAAGCCCTGCCCCCGCCAGCTTCGGGGCTCACCCGCCCCAGTACCGAAAATGGGCCGTGCCCCTCTTCCGGGCGCGACGCCGCCCGGCATCACGGCAGGCCTGCTCCTTTTCGTGACAGTCTCCTAGTCTTGCGCTATACTTTCTTTCCCCGTTTTGGGGCGCCCCCAACAAGGAGAACGATCATGAGCCAGATCCTCTGGTACGGCCATTCGGCCTTCAATATCAGTTGTGACGACAAGCATGTCGTCGTGGACCCCTTCCTGACGCCCGCTTCCGGTACCACGGCCGAGACCATCGGCCCGGTGGACGTGGTGCTGGTCACCCATGACCATGCCGACCATGTGGGCGATGCCGTGGCCATCTGCAAGAACACCGGCGCCATGCTGGGCGCCATCGTGGGCACGGCCCAGAAGCTGGAGGCCGCCGGTGTGCCCTCGGCCCAGCTGCTCAACTACATCGGCTTCAACATGGGCGGTACCGTGGCCCACGCGGGCTTCGAATTCACCATGACCCAGGCGTATCACTCCAGCGAGTCGGGCTCCCCGGCGGGCTACATCATCCGCACGCCTGACGGCAAGCACATCTACCATGCGGGCGATACCTGCATCTTCGCGGGCATGGAACTGTGGGGCCGCCTCTACCCCATCGACGTGGCCCTGCTGCCCATGGGCGGCGTCTTCACCATGGACGCCCGCCAGGCGGCCCTGGCCTGCAAGCTGCTGGGCTGCAAACAGGTCATCCCCATGCACTGGGGCACCTTCCCGGTGCTGGCCCAGGATACGGAAGCCTTCAAGGCCGAACTGGCCCGCGTGGCTCCCGGCTGTACCTGCATCGACCTGCTGCCCGGCCAGTCCGTGCAGATCTAGCGTTTTGTGGGGGAGCCATCCCGCGCATCAGCGATGTCTCCTCCTCCAAACGCTTCCCGACCCATCAGTAAAAAAGCCCTTCCTGCCATGGCAGGAAGGGCTTTTCGCTTTTTCCAAAAAACGGGAGTCGGGCAATCCCTTAAACAGGATATCGGCCCCACCCGGACATATCGCTTTTTACTTTTTCTCGTCGTCGCTCTTGCCGCGGGCCTTGTCCAGCAGCTCGCCCGCCTGCTGGCCCAGCTCACCGGCTTTGCCGCGAGCTTCCTGCAGCAGTTCCCCGGCCTTCTGGCGGGCACCGTCCACCACTTCACCGCTCTGGCGGCGCAGCTCTTCGGCCTTATGACGGGCTTCCTCCATCATCTCTCCGGCCTGGCCGCGCAGGGAGCCCATCTTTTCCCGGGCCTCGTCCAGAAGCTCGCCCGCCTGCTGGCCCAGTTCGCCCGCCTTGCCGCGGGCCTTATCCACCATCTCGCCGCTCTGGCGACGCAGTTCGCCAGCTTTCTGGCGCGCTTCTTCCATCATCTCGCCGGCCTTGCCACGAGCTTCGTCCAGCAGTTCCCCGGCCTTCTGGCGGGCCTCGCCCACCACTTCGCCGCTCTGGCGGCGCAGCTCACCGGCTTTCTGACGGGCTTCCTCCATCATCTCTCCGGCCTGGCCGCGCAGGGAGTCCATCTTTTCCCGGGCCTCGTCCAGAAGCTCGCCCGCCTGCTGGCCCAGGGCCTGGGCACGGGTGGGCGCGGCCGCGGGCTGGTCCGGCGTGGGCAGCAGACGGTCCTCGTCCCCCTGTCCCTGGGCCACGCGCGCGGCCTCCTCGTCACGCAGGATGCGGCGCAGCACCTTGCCGATGAGGCTCTTGGGCAGTTCCTCGCGGAACTCGAAGAACTTGGGCACCTTGTAATTGGCCAGACGCGCCCGGCAATGGGCCGTCAGCTCGGCCGTGGTCAGGGTCTCGCCGGGACGGGGCACCACATAGGCCTTGAGCACTTCACCGCGGGTGGGATGCTTGACGCCCACGGCCACGGCCTCGGCTACTTTGGGGTGCTCGTACAGGACCTCGTCCACTTCGCGGGGGTAAACGTTGTAACCGCCCACGATGACCAGATCCTTCTTGCGGTCCACGATGTAGTAGTAGCCTTCTTCGTCGTAGTAGGCGATGTCGCCGGTATGCAGCCAGCCGTCGGTCAGGGTGACGGCCGTCTCTTCGGGACGGTTCCAGTAGCCCTGCATGACCTGCGGGCCGCGCACCAGCATCTCGCCCTCCTCATTGGGGCCCAGGACATGGTTGCTGTCGTTGATGTCCACGATGCGGATCTCGGTATGCGGGAAGGCCACGCCGATGGAGCCTTCCTTCTGCGGGCCGTCCAGCGGGTTGGCCGTGACGCAGGGCGAGGCCTCGGTCAGGCCGAAACCTTCGGTGATGCTGGCGTGGGTCATGCTCACCCAGCGGCGCAGGGCCTCGGTGGGGAACGGCGCCGAACCGGAGACGCAGATCTCGATACAAGTGAGGTCGTATTTCTTGATGTCCTTCTGCTGCATGAGCGACATGTAGACCGAAGGCGCGCCCACGAAGAAGGTGGGACGGAAGCGGGCGATGGTCCGCAGCAGGTCGGCGGGCGTGTAGCGCGGCACCGGGATGGTGGTGGCCGCCAGGGCCGTGGGCAGGATGATGTTGCCCACCAGGCCGAAGACGTGAAAGAAAGGCATGATGCTCAGGAAGGACATGGGCTTGCAGTTTTCCCAGTCTATATGGAGGATGGCCAGCAGCTGCTGCATCTGGGCCGAGATGCAGGCATGGCCCAGCATGGCGCCCTTGGGCTGGCCGGAGGTGCCGCCCGTGTACTGGAGCAGGGCCAGGGCGTCACCGGGGTCCTCGTCGGTGGGCACGCTGAAGCGGCCGCGAACCTTGATGAAATCTTTCCAGCGCAGCACTTCCTGCCCGTAGGGCACCTGCGGCACCTGGCCCTGACGGCGGGCCTTGATGCGATACAGCCAGTTGAGCGGGAAGGCCAGACCGTCCGAGATGTTCGTGACCACGGTCAGGCGCAGGGGCAGGCGGTCGCGCAGGGGCTCCAGCTTGGCCCAGAGCAGGTCCAGGGTCACCAGCACCTCGGCCCCGGCATCATTAAAATGATGCAGCAGCTCCTTTTCCATATAGAGCGGGTTGGTCATCACGGCCACGGCCCCGGCCTTCATGATGCCCCAGAAAGCGATGACGGTCTGCGGGATGTTGGGCAGCATGACGGCCACCCGCTGGCCGGGCTTGACGCCGCGCAGGCGCAGGGCCTCGGCAAAGCGTTCCGCCGCTTCGTGCAGACGGCTGTAGGTCATCTGGAAATTCTGGAAACGGATGGCCAGACGGTTGCCGTGCGTCCTGGCGGCCCTGTCCAGCAACGAGGCCAGATGCATGGGCCGGATGACGCATTCCGTGTCCTCGTGACCCGCAAAATGCCGCCACCAGCCGGGGCGTTGACCGTCGTCCAGGATATTTTCCATGGCGCCGTCCAGGGGGCGGGCCGTTTCCGTCTGCGAAGGGGTAGTCATGCGCTGCTCCAGATGCATGCTGCAAGGGTTGGGCGCGGCCTCACGGCACACGCGTTGTCATCCCCCGGCCCGGAGACCGGGGGCCGTCATCAGGAGGGGCGCCGAAGCGCCCCTGTCGAACACTATCGAGAAAAGGATCAGGCCAGGGCGGTCAGGTCGTAGGTGCTGCTCTCCACGATGTCGCCCTGCACCAGCGCGCCGGGGGCCACGCCCAGGCCGCTCACGTAGGTGATGCCGTCCACCTCGGGCGCCTGGAACCAGACACGGCCCACATGCAGGCCCGGCCATTCGTCATGCGGCGCATCCACCAGCACCGGCATGGTCTGGCCCACCGCTTCCTGCAACTGCCGCTCGCTGATCTCGGCCTGGATCTCCATGAGCGTGGCGCGGCGTTCCTCGCGCACTTCCATGGGCACCTGGTCGGGCATGGCCGCCGCGGGCGTGCCTTCTTCGGCCTGATAGGCGAAGACGCCCAGATGGCGGAAGCGCGTCTCTTCCACAAAGCGACACAGGGTCTGGAAATGCTCCTCGGTCTCGCCGGGATAGCCCACGATGAAGGTGGTGCGCAGGGCGGCCTCGGGCAGGGCCTCGCGCACGCGGTCCACCACGCGGCGGGGATCATTGGCGAAGGGGCGGCCCATGCGGGTCAGCACCTCGGGATGGGCGTGCTGCAAGGGGATGTCGAAGTACGGCAGCAGCCGCGGCCCGGCCTCGCGCATGTAGCGCAGCAGTTCGGGCGTAACGCCGCTGGGATAAAGGTAGAGCAGGCGCAGCCAGGTCAGGCGGTCCAGGGGCAGCAGCTCGTCCAGCAGGTGGGGCAGGCTTTGGGGCGTGTCGAAGTCACTGCCCCACGAGGTCAGGTCCTGGGCCACCAGGACCAGTTCGCGCACCCCGCCGGCCAGCAGGCTGCGGGCCTCCTCGCGCAGGTCGGCCGCAGGCACGGAGCGCAGCGGGCCCCGGATGGACGGGATGGTGCAGAAGGCGCACTTGTGGCGGCAGCCTTCGCCCACCTTGAGCCAGGCATAGGACGGGCCCGTGGAGAGCAGGCGGCCCGGCGCGGCGGGAGCCGCGGGCAGGCCCAGGGCCTCGCGCACCATGGCGGGCCAGTTTTCCAGCTCGTCGGTGGGCAGCCACAGGTCCACCTCGGGCAGGTCGGCGGCCAGATCCTTGACGCCGTAGCGCCCCACCATACAGCCGGCCACGGCCAGCAGGGGGCGGCGCTTGCAGCGGCCCAGACGCTCCACGGCATCGAGGATGGAGCGGATGGACTCGCGTACGGCAGGCTCGATGAAGCCGCAGGTATTGATGAAGACCAGACGTGCCCGGCTCATGTGTTCCACGCTGTGCACGGGCATGCCCAGCGAGCCCAGCAGATGCTCGGTATCCACACGGTTCTTGGGACAGCCCAGGCTCAGGGACCACACCGGCAAAGAGCCGGACACACGGGCGCGCGTCAGGGGCGCGGCCGCTCCGGCTGCGGAAGAAAAGGAATGGACAGTCATGGAGATAGCCTATCCGTCTCTGTTTTTTTTGTCATCACAAATTGCGCGATATGGTTGCGCAGGCAACGGGATAGGCTGTGTCCGGCGGCAGAGGCGCCGCCGTGCGGGACCGCCCCGCAGGAACGGGGCAGAACGGGAAGATGTCAGGCTAGAAGGCGTGGACGCGCCACGGCAGGGCCAGGAAGCGCAGACTGTTGGGCTGGATGACCAGCAGGCGTTCCCGCTGCACGTCGGCGCTGCGGGTCACGAAGCTCTCGCGCGGGATCAACGTCACGGCTTCGTCCTCGTGGCTGCAGTCGAAAAGATGCAGCAGGTCCCCGTCCATGCGGTCGGCGCAGGTCCAGTGCCGGTTCATGGGCGGCGTCTCGGGCGTCAAATGCCGCAAAAAGCGGAACAGGATGCAGCGGCCCTCGCCCGGTGCCAGCCACTCGCGGCAGGCTTCCCACAGGGCGTCGGGCGAAACGGCCTCGCCTTCGGCAAAGGGCTTTTCCACCAGCAGGGGGTAGCGCTGCTGGCGGGCCTGGATCATGTCGTCCACCAGCTGCATGTAGTCCGTGTCCTGCTCCAGCACGGCCCGCAGGGCACCGGGCTTCCCGGCCAGGGAAAGCAGGGTCTCGTTGAGGATGTCGCGCGCCTTGAGCGTCTGGATGCCGTGGGTCAGGCGCAGGGCGTTGAGCACGGCATAGATGGCACAAAACGTATCCAGTTTCCCCTGGAAAAAAGGTTTGAGCATACGAACCTCCGCATGCTGTTATGCCTGTTCCCCACAGGCAAGGCAACCGGAAACGCCGGACAGCACAGAAGTTTTTTCTCCCCGGCCCGGCTGCGGGGCTTTTGCGGCTTTACAAGGCCTGCCGCAGCAGGTATAAGGGAATCCCCACTAACTATATCACCATACCTTGATATGCAGATATTCACCAATCCCCAAGATCTGGCGGCCCAGTGCCGCTCCTGGCGCGCGGCCGGCGAGGACATCGCCCTTGTGCCCACCATGGGCTATTACCATGCCGGTCACGAGGCGCTCATGGACCAGGGCCGCGGCCTTGCCAAGCGTCTTGTGGTCAGCCTTTTCGTCAACCCCACCCAGTTCGGCCCCAATGAAGACCTTTCCGCCTATCCGCGCGACATCGAGCGCGATACGCAGATCGCCGCCGCCCACGGCGCGGACGCCATCTTCATCCCCGAACCCGCGTCCATGTATGCGGAAGACCACGCCACCTGGGTGGAAGTGCCGGACCTTTCCCGCATCATGTGCGGCCTGAGCCGGCCGACCCATTTTCGCGGTGTCTGCACGGTGGTGCTGAAGCTGTTCATGATCACCCAGGCCGACGTGGCCGTCTTCGGCCAGAAGGACTGGCAGCAGCAGGCCATCCTGCGCCGCATGGTGCGCGACCTCAACGTGCCGGTGCGCATCGAGACCTGTCCCATCGTGCGAGAGGAAGACGGCCTGGCCCTCTCCTCCCGCAACGTCTACCTCACCGAGGAAGAACGCCGCCAGGCCCCCTGGATCCATCGCGGCCTGCAGCTGGCCCGCGACATGGCCCAGAAGGGACAGACCCACGCCAAGATCCTGCGTGAGGCCGCCCTCTGCACCTGGGCGGACCACCTGACCCTGGGCCGTCTGGACTACCTCAGCGTGGTGGACCCCGTGTCCATGGAGCCGCTGGACACCGTGGATGGCCCGGCCCTCATGGCCTGTGCCATCCGCATGGGCAAGGCCCGCCTGATCGACAATATCCTGCTCAGGGACTAGCGGACAGGCCATATGTTTTTTCGGCAGGGGCCGGACCGGGGCTGATGTCCCGGCCCGGCTTCCCCATGCCTGCCCGGCCGCCCGCACGGGCGGTGCAGGCGACCTGCGGTCCGGCAACGGCCGCGGGCCATACTGAACCATGGAGAACAGACCAATGCAAACCAAGGGCAAATATTTCTTCACCTCCGAGTCCGTGACCGAAGGCCATCCCGACAAGGTGGCGGACCAGATCTCCGACGCCGTCCTGGACACCCTGCTGGCCCAGGACCCCAACGCCCACGTGGCCTGCGAGACCCTGGTGACCACCGGCATGGCGGTCATCGCCGGCGAGATCACCACCACAGGCTATGCCGACCTGCCCCACGTGGTGCGCGAGACCATCCGCGAGATCGGCTACACCAGCTCCGACATGGGCTTCGACGCCGACACCTGCGCCGTGATCTCCTCCATCGACCACCAGTCCCCCGACATCGCCCAGGGCGTGCTGCGCGCCGCTCCCGAAGACCAGGGCGCCGGTGACCAGGGCATGATGTTCGGCTTTGCCTGCAACGAGACCCCCACCCTCATGCCCGCCCCCATCTTCTGGGCCCACCAGCTCTCCCAGCAGCTGACCAAGGTGCGCAAGGACGGCACCGTGCCCTTCTTCCGTCCTGACGGCAAGACCCAGGTCTCCTTCGAATACCTGGACGGCAAGCCCGTGCGCATCAACAACGTGGTGGTCTCCACCCAGCACGCCGCTTCCGCCTCCCAGGCCGACATCATCGAAGCCGTGAAGAAGCACGTGATCCGCCCCGTGCTGGAGCCCTCCGGCTACTTCGATGAAAAGGACTGCGAGATCTTCATCAACACCACCGGCCGTTTCGTGGTGGGCGGTCCCATGGGCGACTGCGGCCTCACCGGCCGCAAGATCATCCAGGACACCTACGGCGGCAGCGGCCATCACGGCGGCGGCGCCTTCTCCGGCAAGGACCCCTCCAAGGTGGACCGCTCCGGCGCCTACATGGGCCGCTACATCGCCAAGAACGTGGTGGCCGCCGGTCTGGCCCCGGTGTGCGAAGTCCAGATCGCCTACTGCATCGGCGTGGCCGATCCGGTGAGCGTGCTGGTCTCCTCCCAGGGCACCAGCGAGATCCCCGACGAAGTGCTGACCAAGGCCGTGCGTGAAGTCTTCGACATGCGCCCCTACTTCATCACCAAGCGTCTGGACCTCAAGCGTCCCATCTACTCCAAGACCTCCTGCTACGGCCACTTCGGCCGCGAGCTGCCCGAGTTCACCTGGGAAAAGACCGACGCCGTGGCCGACCTGCGCACCGCCGCCAAGGTCTAGCCCGCACGACTGATCCTGTTGAAGGCCGGGGCTTTCCCCGGCCTTTTTTGTATCCGCCGCCCGGCTCCCGCCCTCCCCGCGGACGGCCATTCCCGCAGGCGGCCGCCACGATGACCGCAAAGGAGAGGGAGCGGCCCCTCCCCGGCATCCTCGCCACCGACAGCGGGCACCGGCGTTTGCGGGCTCCCCTGCCGATCCTCCTGCAGGGCCGGGATGCGTCAGACCTCGTACCGGCTCCGCCTTCGGCCGCTGCCATGCCGCAGGGCACCCGCCCCGGCCAGGATACCGGGCTCCCCCCGGGCGCTCGCGTCCGGCCTGCAACTTGCAAGCCCTGTGCGGATTAAGTACATTGAGTGATTACGGATGCCGTGACATCCGCCGCCGCGCCCGGCGCGCGGCACAGCCACTGACCCGCAAGACCGGCGGGGCCCGCGGGCCTGCCGCCATCCCATCCACCTTTCCGCGTGCCGAGGCATCATGAACCCGCAAACCTACACGGCCCCGCAGGAACAGCAGGAGGCGCCGGCCTCCTTTGCCGCCATCCTGCCCCTGCTGCTCTTTTTGCTCATCTTCATCGGTACGGGCGTCAGCCTGAGCCTGGCCGGTGTGGACATGGCCTTCTACCAGCTCTCCGCCACGGTGGCCATCCTGCCCGCCATCGCTCTGGCCCTGATGCAGGGCCGGGCCCGCCTGTCCAAAAAGATCACCATCTTCCTCACCGGTGTGGGCGAGATCAACATCATCACCATGTGCATGATCTACCTGCTGGCGGGCGGTTTTGCCGCCACGGCCACGGCCATCGGCAGCGTGGATGCCACGGTGAACTTCGGCCTTTCGCTGGTGCCGCCGGCCTTCATCCTGCCCGGCCTGTTCCTCATCGGCGCCTTCGTGTCCACGGCCATGGGCACCAGCATGGGCACCGTGGCCGCCATCACGCCCATCGCCCTGGGCGTGGCCGCCCAGACAAGCATCGAAGTGCCCGTGCTCATGGGCGTGGTGCTGGGCGGGGCCATGTTCGGCGACAACCTGTCCATGATCTCGGACACCACCATCGCCGCCACCCGCACCCAGGGCTGCGAGATGGGCGACAAGTTCCGCATGAACTTCCTCATCGTCCTGCCCGCCGCCCTGCTCACCGTGGCCCTGCTCTGGTTCTCGGCCTCGGGCGGTACCGAAGTGACCCTGCACGACTTCGAGCTGATCCGCGTCCTGCCCTACATCGCCGTGCTGGTGCTGGCCCTGACCGGGCTCAACGCCTTCATCGTCCTGGCCACGGGCATTCTGCTCAGCGGTCTGGTAGGCCTGTTCTGCGGCATCCCCGGCGCGGACGGCCAGATCGTGCCCTACAGCCTGCTCCGCTGGGGGCAGGACATCTACAAGGGCTTCACCGGCATGAACGAGATCATGGTCCTGTCCATGCTCATCGGCGGCCTGGGCGAGCTCATCCGCTACCACGGCGGCATCGCCTGGCTGCTGGCCCGCGTGGACGGCCTGGCCCGGCGCCTGGCCGGGAAAAGCGGCGGCAAGGGCTCCTCGCGGGTGGGGGAATCCTGCATCGCCCTGCTGGCCAGCCTGGCCGACATCTGCACGGCCAACAACACCGTGGCCATCATCCTCACCGGCGGCCTGGCCCGCGAGATCGCCCTCAAGAACGGCATCGACCCGCGCCGCAGCGCCAGCCTTCTGGACATCTTTTCCTGTGTCTTCCAGGGCCTGATCCCCTGGGCCGCCCAGCTGCTGCTGGCCGGTTCCCTGGCCAAGATCTCGCCGCTGGAGATCACCATCAACAACTGGTACTGCATGCTGCTGGCCGTGGCCGGCATCCTGGCCATCATCCTGGGCCTGCCCCGCATCAAGGCCCGCAGCACGGAGGCGTGATATGGCAGGCAATTCCTTTGGGCGCATCCTGCGCCTCACCTCGTACGGCGAATCCCATGGGCCCGGTCTGGGCGGCGTGCTGGACGGCTGCCCCGCAGGCCTGCCCCTGAGCGAGGAAGACCTGCAGCGCGAGCTGGACCTGCGCAAGCCCGGACAGGGCGCCACGGCCACCAAACGCAAGGAATCCGATACCGTCCGCATCCTTTCCGGCGTGTTCCAGGGCCTGACCACCGGCACGCCCATCGCTTTCCACATCGCCAACGAGGACCAGCGCTCCCGCGATTACGGCAATCTGGCCCAGGTCTTCCGGCCCGGGCACGCGGACTGGGGCTTCTTCAAAAAGTTCCACGGCATCCGCGACTACCGCGGCGGCGGCCGCTCCTCCGGGCGCGAGACCGTGGCCCGTGTGGCGGCCGGGGCCATCGCCAAAAAGCTGCTGGCCACGCGCGGCATCCGGATCGTGGCCGGGGCCGTGGAGCTGGGCGGCATCGCCGTTCCCCCCGAAGCGTGCGATCCGGACGCGGCCCTGAGCCGTCCCTTCTTCGCCGCCGCCGACAGCGTGGTCCCGCTCTGGGAAGAGCGCGTCGCCGCGGCCCGTGCCGCCGGGGACACCCTGGGCGGCGTGGTGCAGGTGGTGGCCCGCAACGTGCCCGCCGGTCTGGGCGAGCCCTGCTTCGACAAGCTGGACGCCCGGCTGGCCTACGCCCTCATGGGCGTGGGCGCGGTCAAGGCCGTGGAAGTGGGCGAGGGCTTTGCCGCCGCGCGCCTCACCGGCTCGCAGAACAACGATCCCATGCTGCCCGGCGGCCGCTTTGCCAGCAACCATGCGGGTGGCATCCTGGGCGGCATCTCCAGCGGCCAGGACATCGTGCTGCGCGTGGGCGTCAAACCCATCGCCTCCATCGCGCAGGAACAGCAGACCATCGACGTCCACGACCAGCCCGCCAGCGTGCTCATCGGCGGCCGTCACGACCTTGCGGCCATCCCGCGCATCGTGCCCGTGCTCACGGCCATGACCGCTCTGGTGCTGGCCGACGCCCTGCTGCTGCAGGAGCGCATGGCCGTCCTGCCCGTGCCCGACGGCGTGGACTGGTTTTAGCAGTGTTTGTTGAGGGGGAAGGGGCCCTTTTTCCTGCGGTAAAAAGGTCTCCCTTCCCCTCGAACTCCCCCATCCCTCCAAAAACCGCTCTCCTGGTCTGCCATGTCTGACGATCTTCCCCTGCTGCGCGATCCCGATGCCGTGGAGCTCACCGGCACGCTGGAACGTGTGGTCTTCCACAACGAAGAGAACGGCTATACCGTGCTGCGCCTGCTGCCCGACAGGGCCCTGCCCGTGGAGGCCAAGGTCAAGGGCGCGCCCAGCCGCACGGTGAGCCGCGATCCCGTGACCTGCGTGGGCCACATGGTCAACCCGCAGGTGGGCGTCCAGTTGCAGGTCAGCGGCCGCTGGGTCAACAACGCGCGTTTCGGCCGCCAGCTGGCCTTCGACATGGCCGAGGAGATGCTGCCCGCCACCAGCGAGGGCATCCGCCTGTACCTGGCCTCGGGCCTCATCAAGGGCGTGGGCGAGGAGATGGCCGGGCGCATCGTGGCGGCCTTCGGCACGGACACCATCCGCGTGCTGGACGAAGAGCCCGAACGCCTGCTCAAGATCAAGGGCGTGGGCAAGAAGAGTTTCGAGAAGATCAAGGAAAGCTGGGCCGAGCACCGGGGCATCCGCGACCTGCTGCTCTTTTTGCAGCCCCACGGCATCACGCCCGCCTATGCCGTGCGCATCTACCGCGCCTACGGCGGCGAGGCCCTCAACGTGGTGCGCGAGAACCCCTACCGTCTGGCCATGGACATCCGGGGCATCGGCTTCGTGACGGCCGACGCCGCGGCCCGCAAGCTGGGCTTTGCCGAGGATCATCCCCTGCGCATCCAGGCCGGGCTGCTTTATGTGCTGCAGAAGGCCACGGACGACGGCAACGTCTTCCTTCCCGAGGAGGAGCTGCTGGATCAGGCCTGCCAGCAGCTGGCCGTGGATCGCGACCTGGCCCGGCAGGCCGTGCTGGCCCTGGAGCAGGAAGAGCGCGTGGTGCGCGAGAGCCTGGACGAGCTGCCCGGGCGCCTGCCCGCTGTCTTCCGCGAGGACGGCGAGGAGGCGGAAGCGCCGGAAGTGGCCGTCTACCTGCGCCGCTACCATCATTACGAATCCAAGACGGCCTTCTATCTGCACCGCCTGCTGCACTCGCCCAAGGCCGTGCGTTTCGCCGAGCCCGACGCCCTGGTGGAAAAGGTCACGGAGTCCCTGTCCATCAGCCTGGCCCCGGAACAGCTGGAGGCCGTGCGCACCGCGGCGCGCAGCAAGGTCATGGTGCTCACCGGCGGCCCCGGCACGGGCAAGACCACCATCATCAACGCCATCATCCGCCTGTTCGCCGAGGTCAAGGCCAAGATCCTGCTGGCCGCGCCCACGGGCCGCGCCGCCAAGCGCATGAGCGAGACCTCGGGCCGCGAGGCCCGCACCATCCACCGCCTGCTGGAATACAGCCCGCAGGAGGACGGCTTTGCCCGCAACGAGGACAATCCGCTGGCCTGCGGCCTGCTGGTGGTGGACGAGGCCTCCATGATGGACACCCTGCTCTTCTACCACCTGCTCAAGGCCGTGCCCATGGGCGCCACCGTGGTGCTGGTGGGCGACGTGCACCAGCTGCCCTCCGTGGGGCCGGGCAACGTGCTGGCCGACATCATCGCCTCCGGGGCGGTGCCCGTGGTGGAGCTGACCGAGATCTTCCGCCAGTCGGCGGAAAGCGAGATCATCTGCAACGCCCACCTCATCAACAAGGGGCAGGTGCCCTCGCTGGAATCCAGCAAGGACAGGCTCTCGGATTTCTATTTCATCCACCAGAACGACCCGGAACGCGCCGCCGACATGGTGGTGGATCTGGTGCGCAACCACATCCCGCGCCGCTTCGGCCTGGACCCGGTCAACGACATCCAGGTGCTCACGCCCATGCACAAGGGCGCCGTGGGCGCGGCGCAGCTCAATCTGCGCCTGCAGGCCAGCCTCAACCCCAACGGGCTGGAAGTGCGGCGCGGCGAACGCAGCTTCCGCCTGCACGACAAGGTCATGCAGATCCGCAACAACTACGACAAGGACGTCTTCAACGGCGACGTGGGCCGCATCGTCTTTCTGGACAGCAAGGAGCGGACCCTGAGCGTGCGCTACGACGACCGCGTGGTGCCCTATGACTTCGAGGAGCTAGACGAACTGACGCCCGCCTACGCCATCTCCATCCACAAATCGCAGGGCTCGGAATACCCTGCCGTGGTCATCCCGCTGATGATGCAGCATTACGTGCTGCTGCAGCGCAACCTGGTCTATACCGGCGTCACGCGCGGCAAAAAGCTGGTGGTGCTGGTGGGCGAGAGCCGCGCCCTGCACATGGCCGTCAAGAACAACAAGACCCGCACCCGCCACACCCGCCTTGCCCTGCGTCTGCAACCGTTGACATAGCCCTGACATAGCCCGCCATCCGGTTTAGGAGGCAATAATCCTTATCTGCAAAGTAAGGAATTTCGCCACTCCTGCGCCGGATGACCGGCCGGATCAAAGGTACTGCATGACGCCAAAAAATTATGACCTGACCTTCCACTATTTCAGGGCCTTCGCCATCGTCTCCGTCATGCTCACCCACATGTGGGTGGGCCCCGTCCTCGCGGGCAGCGAGGACGCCGCCAAGCTCCAGGACAGCCTGCGGCTGTGTCTTTTCCACTCCGCCACCATCTACTTCGTCTTCATCTCCGGCTATCTGTTCGACTTCGTGAACCGCAGGAAAGGCCAGTTCTCCCCCCTGCGCTTCTACAAGTCCAAGATCGTCAACGTCTTCTGTCCCTACTTCATCCTGTCGCTGCTCCTGCTGGCCGCGGGCTGGATCTCCCACCACTGGTTCGGCTACGACATCCCCTTCATCAACGACGGCACGCCCGTGGCCTCCCTGTGGGACGTCCTGCGCTGTCTGGCCTACGGGTCGGCCAGTCTGGTGCCCTACTGGTACATCCCCTTCATCATGACCGTGTTCAGCGTCGGACCGCTCATCTTCCACATGCCCACCGGGCTGCTGCAAAAGATCCTGCTCCCGGCCTCCGTCCTGCCCCTGATGGTGCCGCGCCTGCTGGTCTCGCCCTTGCGCAACCTCTGCTTCTTCGTGCCCATCTTCCTCATGGGCGTGTACTGCGCCCGCAACCGTGACGCCTGTATGGCCTTCATCCGCCGCCACCTCAGCGCCATCCGCGTGACGGCCGTGCTGACCTCCCTGCTCATCGTGGCCGACCATTACTTCGGCAGCTTCATGCCCAACATCGAAGGGGCCTACTATGTGCAGAAACTCTGTATCGGCTCCTGGGTGCTGGAACTGCTGGAAGGCATGGACAGGGAAGTGCTGGCCCTGGACTTCCTGGCCCGCTACAGCTTCCCGCTCTTCTTCCTGCATGCCATCTTCCAGGGCATCTTCCAGGCGCCCCTGTTCCAGGTGCTCGGCGCCGCGCTGCCCGGACAGGTCTTCACCATCGCCAACCTCACCGTGACCGTGGAGATAGCTCTTTGCATCCTCTGCATCCTGGGCATCAAGAAGGTCATGGGCAAACGCTCGCGCTATCTCATCGGCGGCTAGGCCAAAGGAAAGCCTGCCGCGGGCACAGCACTGACAGTGCTGGAGGATGCCGCCGGCAATGACGGGACCGGGGCCGCCGGAAAGGCGGTCCCGGTCTTTTTTTCGGCAGGGAACACGCTGGCGAGGCACAAAAAAAGGGGGACATGGTCCCCCATCGATGTTTCGTGTCACGCCGGTCGCCTGTTGTGGAGCTGTCACCGCATCCCTGCGGCGGGCTCATGCCGGGGTTCTCCCTTCCTGAAGATGCGGGTAAGGAGCCGTGGAAAGCCGCCCGCCCGGACAGCGCCTTCCGGGTGGTGCAGGGCCCGTCCCCGTTTGCGCGCAGTCCCGGCAGACGGCAGCGGAGCAAAGGACTCCCTCCCCTTCAAAAACACGCCCCGCCCAAGGGCGAAAAATACAAAATAAACAAGTTATTTCAATTAGATAGACAACATCCGAACATATCTCCAGTGAAGGGCCTGCCGCAGGTCCAGCGCTCATCTGAAAAAGCGCGCCGGGGAAAGGATGGGAGCGTGGGGGAATAGGCTCCTCGCGCACGGGCGACGGCCGGAGGCGGCTGCAGACCGTGCCCGTGAACGACGAAGGCGCTTTACGGGCATCGGCAGCAGCGATGAGGGCTTTCCCTTCCCCCAGCAAATGCGGCGAGCGTTCCCCCTAG
>NZ_JBNPNC010000044.1:0-23866 GCF_050314315.1 Desulfovibrio sp. SGI.102
AATATCCCAGCAATTTTTCCTGGCGCTGCCTCCCCTTCTAACGGGTACGTGAAACGCCCGCTCTCCCGCATCACCTGTCGGGGACAGGCTGTCAGGCACGGCCTTCTTGGCAGGCAGCGTTCCGTCTTTCCGCATAAGACATACTTTAGGGGGGGAGATGCAGGGGCAAGGGACACTCTGCCGCACGTGCCGGCGACCAGCCGGCGGCCCGCAGGCCGTGCCCGTTGCGACGAAAAAAGCTGCGGGCAGCGACGGCAGCGCGAGAGCCCCTCCCCCTGGATGACCTATCATTTACCCATACAGATGGCAGCGGACCCGCCAGCCGGGCTCCAGCTCCTTCCACTGCGGGGCTTCCTCGCGGCAGCGTTCCGTGGCCTGCGGACAGCGGGGATGGAAGCGGCAGCCCGACGGCGGATCCAGCGGGCTCGGCAGCTCGCCCCGGATGTTCTGCTGGGGCGCGCGCACCGGGCTTTTGCCGTCGCGCAGATCCTCAAAGGAAGGCACCGAGGCCAGCAGGGCGCGCGTATAGGGATGGGCGGGCTCCCGGAGCAAACGCTCGCGCGGGCCCTCTTCCACGAAACGGCCCAGATACATGACCAGGATGTGAGGGCACATGAAGCCCACCACGGCCAGATCGTGGGAAATGAACAGATAGGCGGGCCCGAAATCCTCCTGCACCTGCCGCAGCAGGTTGAGGATCTGCGCCTGCACCGAGGCATCCAGCGCCGAGACCGGCTCGTCGCAGACGATAAGATCAGGATGGGTCATGAGCGCCCGGGCCACGGCGATGCGCTGCCGCTGACCGCCGGAGAACTCGTGCGGGTAGCGGCGTTCCAGACCGGCCAGGCCCACCGTGGCGAACATGTCGCGCACCCGCTCCCGGCGTTCCCTGCGGCTCAGGCGCTCCCCGGCCAGCAGGCTCTCCTCCACCGAGGTGCCCACCGTGCAGCGGGGATCGAGGGAAGAGAACGGGTCCTGAAAGACCATCTGGATGCGTCCGGCCGCCATGCTGCCCGCTCCGGCAGGCGGCAGCGGCGCGCCCCGGAACAGGATGCGGCCGCCGGTGGGACGTTGCAGACCGCAGACCAGACGGCCCAGCGTGGACTTGCCGCAGCCGGATTCGCCCACCAGCCCGAGGCTCTGGCCGGGCCGCAGGACAAGGTCCACCCCGTCCACGGCCCGCAGATGGCGCACTTCGCCCAACATGCCCTGACGCACCGGGAAGTGGCAGCGCACATCTTCCAGCGTCAGCAAATCGTCCCTGTTCCCGGTCTCCATCACAGGCCTTCGTCCACCTGCGCCTCGGCAAAGGTGGCCATCTCGTTGAAGATGTTCACGGCGCAGCGCAGCAAATGATAGGCCACGGCGCCGCCGGTGCCCTCGCCCAGCCGCATGTCCAGATGCAGCAGGGGCGTGCCGCTGTCCAGCGCGCCCAGGGCGGGCACATGGCCGGGCTCGGCCGAGGCATGGGACAGGATGGCGTACTGGGCCACCAGCGGGCAGATGTGCACCGCGGCGGCATAGGCGGCGCTGCAGATGAAGCCGTCCACCAGTATGGGCAGGGAGCGCGACGCGGCCCCCAGCATGATGCCGGCCATGATGGCCAGCTCGAAACCGCCCAGCGCGGCCAAGATGTCCACCCCGTCGCCCTTCAGGGCCGCGGCGTTGACCTCTAAGGCGCGACGCACGATGGCGGCCTTGTGGCGCACCCGTTCGGGATCGGAACCGGCCCCCGGGCCCGTGGCCACGTCAGGGTCGAAACCGAACAGCGCACAGTTGATGGCCGTGGCCGGCGTGGAATTGCCGATGCCCATCTCGCCGGTGCCGAAACAGCGGTAGCCCTTGTCCGCGAACTCCTCCACCAGGGCGATGCCGTGGCGCAGGCCCTGCAGGCAGGTCTCACGGCTCATGGCCGGGCCCTTGCTGATGTCGGCGGTGCCGTCGCCCAGGCGGCGGTCGATGAGCAGCTCGTGCGGCTCGTAGGGCCCCCCGGCGCAACCGGCATCCACCACGCGCAGGTCCATGCCGCTGCTGCGGCACAGCACGTTGACGCCCGCGCCGCCGTTGAGGAAATTGCGCGTCATCTGGCGGGTCACGGCCTGCGGCATGGGCGAGACGCCCTGGGCCGTCACGCCGTGGTCCCCGGCCACGGTCAGCATCAGGGCCGGGCTCACGCTCAGGGGCGTGACCCCGCCTGCCATGACATACAGGCTCCGGCCCAGTTCTTCCAGACGCCCCAGACTGCCGCGCGGCTTGGTCAGGTTGTCCAGATGGGCCTGGGCCTTCTCCAGCAGGGAACTTTCCAGGGGACGGATAAAGAGGCCCGGCAGGGCGGGCACTTCCACAGCCTCACGATATACGGGAACTTGTTTCATGTTTTCTGTGTAACGTCTTGCCCGGCCCGGCGCAAGCATGGCCCGTCTTTACCTGTGTGACGGCCTGTATTAAAAAAGGCGGATCCTGCCGGGAATGCCCGCGTGGCCCATGTCCCGCCCGGACAAAAGCAGGGCATCGCCGCCGTCCGTCCACGGCTGCCGCTCCCCTGCCCCTGGGCCTTCCCGCCCTTTTTCCATCCGCAACGATCACGGAGTTGACCATGCATCCGTCGTTTTCCCTGTTCCCCGGCCTGCGCCGCGCCGCAGGCACCCTGGCCTGTCTGGCCCTGCTCTGTACGGCCACGGCCCCTGCCGCCGCGCCCGTGCCGGATTCCAGCCCGCGCATGACCCCGGTGGTGCGCGCCGTCCAGGCCACGGCCCCCGCCGTCGTCAACATCACCAGCACCCATGTGGTGGAGCGCCAGCGCATCTCGCCCATGGACCAGTTTTTCGGTTTCGGCCCGGGCTTCGACCAGCCCCGCCGGCAAAAACGCGTGAGCCTCGGCTCCGGCGTCATCGTGGACGGCAAGCGCGGCCTGGTGCTGACCAACGCCCACGTCATCGCCGGTGGCGACGAGGTCATGATCCATCTGCAGGACGGCCGCCAGTTCCCCGCCGTGGTCAAGGGCGCGGAGCCGGACTTCGACCTGGCCGTGCTGGAGATCCAGGGCCCCCATGACCTGCCCGCCGTGCCCCTGGGCGATTCCTCCGACCTCATGCCCGGCGAGACCGTCATCGCCATCGGCAACCCCTTCGGCTTCAACCACACCGTCACCACGGGCGTGGTCTCGGCCCTGGGCCGCACCATCCGCAGCGAGAGCGGCGTGTTCACCGACCTGGTCCAGACCGACGCCGCCATCAACCCCGGCAACAGCGGTGGCCCCCTGCTCAACCTCGAAGGCCGTCTGGTGGGCATCAACACCGCTGTCCACGCCCGCGGCGAGGGCATCGGCTTCGCCATCCCGGTCAACAAGGCCCGCCGCGTCATGGATGACCTTGTGGGCCAGGGCCGTGTGGCGCCCCTGTGGCTGGGCCTGGCCGCCGACGACGTGGACCAGCGCATGGCCATGGCCCTGGGCCTGCGTGAGCCCCGCGGCATCATCGTCACCCGCCTCTACCCCGGCAGCCCGGCGGGCAAGGCCGGCATCGAGCCCGGCGACGTCATCGACAGCATCAACGGCTCGCCCGTGCGCGACCGTCGCGAATACGTGAACATCCTGCGCAACCAGGTGCCCGGCGCCGAGCTGACCCTGGGCGTGCTGCGCGGCGACAAGCCGGAAAAGATCCGCGTGAAGCCCGCCTCCTTCGACGATGCCACGGCCCTTTCCCTCATGCAGGAGATCTGGGGCCTGCGCGTGCGCGAGGCCGACGGCCTCATGCTGGTGCGCGAGACGCGCCGCCCCGGCCCCACGGACTTCCTGCGCCCCGGCGACGTCATCGCGGCCATCGGCGGCATGCGCATCCGCACCACCGCCGATCTGGTCAACGCCTTCCGCCGGGAACGCCTGGCCAATCAGGTACTGATGCAGATCGTCCGCGACGGCCGTCCGTATTACGCGCGCGTGCTGCTGCAATAAACGCGCCGGACACGTCCCCTGCGACGATGTGCAAAGAAATCTTCCCTTGACAGCCCAAGGGGGGGGACGCTATGCATTCCCTTGGGTGGGGAGACCCCTCCCCCCGAGGACTACAAGAAACGTACGTTTCAACATCTGGAGGACACAATGGGCTACAATGTGAATGTCGATACCGACAAGTGCGTGGGCTGTGGCGAATGCGTGGACGTTTGCCCCGTGGAAGTTTACGAAATCAAGGACGGCAAGTCCGAACCCGTGAACTCCGAAGAGTGCCTGGGCTGCGAATCCTGTGTGGAAGTCTGTGAAACCAGCGCCATCACCGTTGAAGAAGCCTAAGCCCTAAGGGTGCCCAAGCACCTGCAAATCAAAGTGCCGCCGGGCGTTTCGTCTGGCGGCACTTTCATAACCAGCGGAACGACCCCAATGATTCCTGATCTTCAGCCCATTTTTGCCGAATACGAAAAACTCCGCGCCAGCTGTGACGCCGTGTTCGAGCGTATCCGGCACGACCATGCCCAGTGCGTCACCTGCAAGGAAGGCTGCAGCGATTGCTGTCATGCCCTGTTCGACCTTTCCCTGGTGGAGGCCATGTACATCAACCGGGCTTTCCAGCAGGCTTTCGATTACGGTCCGCAGCGCTCGGCCATCCTGACCAGGGCCGCCGAGACCGACCGTCAGCTGACCCGCCTCAAGCGCGAGCTCTTCCGGGAAGAAAAGTCCGGCAAGAGCCCCGAAGCCATCATGGAAGAAGCCGCGCGCATCAAGTGCCGCTGCCCCCTGCTGGGCGATGACGACCGCTGCCTGCTCTACCAGGCCCGTCCCATCACCTGTCGCCTCTACGGCGTGCCCACCGCCATCGCCGGTCAGGGCCACGTCTGTGGCTTCGCCGCCTTCGAAAAGGGCAAGTCGTACCCCACCGTCTATCTGGACAAGATCCAGAGCCGCCTGGAAGACCTGAGCCGCGAGATCGGCCGCACCGTCAACAGCCGCTTCCGCGAGCTGCACGAAGTCTACGTGCCGCTCTCCATGGCACTCATCACCAATTACGACGAGGCCTACCTGGGCATCGGCCCGGCCAAGCCTGAAAAATAGGGAGCGCACCATGCCTTCCGAGCTCAGTTTCATTCCCGCTACCGTGTTCCGCGACGGCACGCCCCAGCGCCTCAACGAGGAACAGGAACAGCTCAAGCGTGAGATCTACGAGCGCATGAACCCGCGGCGCCGCAAGTTCGTGGACCGCATCGGCTACGATAACTGGGATCCCTTCCAGAAGCCCAACGATCCTCTGGACGTGCGCCTGGACGTGACCAAGCGCACCACCCAGCAGCTGGTGCGCGAGTTCCTCCAGCTCAAGGCCGCCAGGAACGAACAGTACGGCAACGACTACGGTCGCGGCGTGCTGGAATGCGCTCTGGGTATTGTGAACCGTGACGAAAAATTCCAGGGCATCACCGACTTCTGCCTCTGGTACCATGATCTGCTGAAAAAAGAGGGCCACATCCTATGAAACAGCGTTACGACGATATCGACGAATATATTGCCGACCTCAAGATGGAGATCGCGGCCAACGAGCAGTGCGCTACCCATCACTACAACCTGGGCCTGGCCCTGCTGAGCAAGCGTGACTTCGTGGGCGCCGAAGAAGCCCTGCTCAACGCCGTGCGCAACTCCCCCCACCTGGCCGAAGCCTATGTGCAGCTCGGCGGCATCTGCCTGGAACGCGGCGACCTGGAAGGCTGCCTGCGCTACAATGAAGAAGCCGCCCAGTGCCGCGCCAAGTTCCCCGTGCCGTGGAGCAACATCGCCTTCGTGCACCTGCAGCGCGGCGAGCCGGACAAGGCCATCACCGCCCTGAAGAAGGCCCTCAAGTGGGACCCCGACTTCGTGCAGGCCAAGAACGCCCTGACCACCGCCTACTACATGCAGGGCGACTTCGAAGCCTGCGAAAAGCTCTGCAAGGAGATCCTGGAAAAGGAACCCGCCTTCGCTCCCGCCTGGAACAACATGGCCCTTGCCCAGTTCGACCTTGGCAAGTACGCCGAAGCCCGCCAGTCCGCCGCCAAGGCCGCCGAGCTGGGCTTTGAAGTGCCCGAGGGCTTCCTGGAAGAGCTCAAGGCCAAGGGCGTCTAGCACACGACGCGCGCCATCGCTGCCCTGAGGCAGTGTCTTTTTGATGAGGGGGAGAGGAGACCTTTTTGAAAAAAGGTCTCCTCTCCCCCTCATGCTCCCCCGCTCCTCCCAAAAACTTTTACTCTGGTCTGTATGGCGGGTCCCCGTCTTCGGATGACGGACACGTCATCCCCCCTGACCGCCAAGGGACAGACATGACCGGACTGGGGGAGTGAGCACCCGTCCGCGCCTGCCGCCTCCGAAAAATCTTTTTCGCACGAAGCCAGTCCCGCCCCCGGCTCCTTCGCATCAAGCGGCCCGCATACTGCCCCGCCAACAGACAGCACGCCAACCGAATGACGTCATTATCCCGCCTGAAAACAGGAAACGGGCAGCCATACGGCTGCCCGTTTCCTGTAATAAAGCGCGTTTGGGGGAGGATGGAGGGCCCGGGGGAAGGCCTCCCTTTGGGCGCTAGCTAAAGGGGGTCCCTTCCCCCCGGACAAACGCCCCGCTCTCCTGCTCTCCGGCATCCGTCACATCAGGCAGGCTGTTCTTTTCCAGCTGCCAGCGGCTCAGGCCGTTGAGGATGCAGCGGCGGGAATCCTTGGCCACGCCGTACAGGGCCTTGAGGGTCTCGCCCATGTCGCTGCGGGCGGTGTTGCCGGCCGAGGGGCAGGCATTGGCCCACAGGGGCAGCTCCCACTGCTTGGCGGCCTTGATGATGTACTTTTTCTCCACCAGCAGCAGCGGCCGGATCAGATGCAGTTTGCCGCCGAAGAAGGGCTCGTTCATGCTCATGCCGTCCACGCGGCCGTTGCGGCACAGGTTCATGAAAAAGGTGGAGACCAGATCCTCGGCATTGTGCCCCAGGGCCAGATGGGTGAGCTTGTACTGCGAACAGAGCTCGAACAGGCGTTTGCGGCGCAGCCAGGCGCAGCGGAAACAGGGGGAACGGCGCTGGTTCTCGGCCGAATGGGCGTGCGGGCCGAAGTCCGTCACCTCCAGATGCGAGGGGATGCCGTGCTGCGAGAGCCAGGCGGCCAGCGGCATATGGCTTTGCGGATCGAAGCCGGGATTGAGATGGATGGCCATGATCTCGAAACGGAAGGGCACGATGCCCTGCCGGATATGCAGGGTCTTGAGCAGCACGAAGCTGTCCACCCCGCCGGAAACGGCCACGCCGATGCGGCAGCCGGGCCAGATCATGCCGGTCTGCTGCATGGCCTTGCCGGCGCTCTTGACGCAGACCTCCTGCGCATAGGAGCGTTTTTCGCGCATATGTCCTCCTGCCCCGCAGGGCATGTGTTGCGTTGATCGGAGGCGGCAGACAGGGCAGGGACGATTTTCCGCGCCTCTGGCCTTGACAGCCGCACAAAAGACCAATAGCATAACTCGCTTGGGCAGGCAAAGAGTTCTGCCCCTATTGCGCCGCGCCCGCTGCTGTCGGGTACGGCGGCATTCATTTTTACACTCCGCCCGCTGTCTCGCGGGCAAGCCGGAGGAACTATGGCCCGCATTACCGTGGAAGATTGCCAGGAACGCGTGAACAACCGCTTTTTGCTGGTCCAGATGGCCATCAAGCGTGTGCGCCAGTACCGTGAAGGCTATGAGCCCCTCATCGAAAGCCGCAACAAGGAAGCCGTGACCGCTCTGCGCGAGATCGCCGCGGGCAAGGTGCTGCCTGACGACATGAGCCTGTACAATCCCCTGCCCGAAGGTCAGGAGTCCGCCAAGAACGAAGGCTAAAGGCCATGGCACAGCGAGACTATTACGAAGTTCTGGGGGTGGACCGCAGCGCCAGCGAGGACGAGATCAAAAAAGCCTATCGCAAGCTGGCCATGCGCTACCATCCCGACCACAACCCCGGTGACGCCGAAGCCGAACAAAAGTTCAAGGAAGCTGCCGAGGCCTATGACGTCCTGCGCGACGCCGAAAAGCGCGCCCGCTATGACCGCTTCGGTCATGCCGGTGTGCAGGGCGGCATGGGCGGTGGGGGCTTCACCAGCAACGAAGACATCTTCGCCCATTTCAGCGATATCTTCGGCGACCTTTTCGGCTTTGCTTCCGCCGGTGGCGCACGTGGTCCCCGCCCCATGCAGGGCGCCGACCTGCGCTACAACCTGAAAGTCACCTTTGAGCAGGCCGCCACGGGCGACGAGATCCCCCTGACCCTGCCCAAGCATGTGACCTGCCCCGACTGCTCCGGCAGCGGTGCCGCTCCGGGCAGCCAGCCCGAGACCTGCCCCCAGTGCCACGGCACCGGTCAGGTGCGCCATTCCCAGGGCTTCTTCCAGATCGCCATGCCCTGCTCCACCTGCCAGGGTACCGGTCAGGTCATCAAAAAGCCCTGCCCCCGCTGCAAGGGCCAGGGCATCGTGGAAGAACGCCGCGAGATCGTGGTGCGCGTCCCCGCCGGTGTGGATACCGGCACCCGCCTGCGTGTGCGCGGTGAAGGGGAACCCGGCGAGCACGGAGGGCCTCCAGGCGACCTGTATGTGGTCCTGCATGTGGAGCCCAGCAAAAAGTACGAACGCCAGGGCCAGGACCTCATCTACACCTGCGAGATCAGCTTCGTGCAGGCGGCCCTCGGCCACCGCGTGGAAGTGCCCGGCCTCAAGGGCCCGCTGCCCTTGGACATCCCCAAGGGCATCCAGAGCGGCACCCTGCTGCGCCTCAAGGGCGAAGGCATGCCCTACCCCGGTCGCAGCAACCGCGGCGACCTGCTGGTGGAAGTCAAAGTCCTGACCCCCACCCGCGTCTCGGACAAGCAGGCCGAACTGCTGCGTGAATTCGAACGCCTGGAAAGTGAAAGCCCGCTGGACAAGGTCAAGAACCTGGGCAAGAAGCTGAGCAAAAAAATGGGCCTGGACTAGGGCGCTGATGCGCGCGAGGACAGGAGCCCACCTCACAAACGAGCTCTTATGCAAAAGGGTGACAGTCGCCAGGACTGCCACCCTTTTTCTTTTATGCAAGCTTTCTGCGGCGCGGGCCGACGTGTCCGCCCGGCGCTGTCGGGGTTGACACCATCAGGGAACGGGCACCGACAAAAGCGTGGATCCTGCTGCGCCTGCGCCCTCATGGTGCCGGCCGGATGCTGCCGTCCAGCCCTCCGTCCGGCTCACGGGCACGGCACCCTGTCGTCCCGGCTAGACGCCCTGACCCTCCTGCATGGCCAGGGCCCGCAGGCTCCGGTAATCCACCTTGCCCGACCCCAGCAAAGGCAGGGCCGCCAGCCGCCGCACCCGGCGCAGCATGTACAAGGCGGAAAGACCTTCCTCCCGCAACACGGCATTGGCCTGTTCACGCTCCAGAGGCAGGGTCGTGAACAGTACCAGCACGGTCTGCCCCTCCTCTTCCAGCGCATCCACGGCCAGCACCGGGCCTTCCTGTCCGGCAGGGGCCATGAAATGACGCCCCAGCACGGCCTCCATCTGCGGCAGGGAGATCATCTCCCCGCCCAGCTTGACGAAACGCTCCCGCCGTCCCGCAAAGGTCATATGCCCGTCACTGTCCGCCCGCACCAGATCGCCGGTGCAGTACCAGTCCTCGCCGTCCAGATGCAGGAAGGGCGAGGCCGGGCCGCCGTCGCTGCCCTGCCCCAGATAGCCGCCGAACACATTGGGGCCCCGCACCAGCAGCAGGCCTGTCTCTCCGGCCGCCAGCCGCTGCCGGGGCTCCTGCACGGATACGATGGCCGTCCGCACCGAAGGCAAAGGCTGACCGATGGTGCCCGTGCGGGCATCCGTGGGCAGGTTGAGGCTGATGACCGGCGAACATTCCGTGACGCCGTAGCCCTCGCACAGCAGCCCGCCGCCGCTCAGGCGGACAAAATCATCGTAAAGGCGCTGCGGACAGGCTTCCGCCCCCACGAAGGCCACGCGCAACGATGCCAGATCCCCGGGCCGGGCCTGCCGCAACATACCGTCCAGGAAGGTGGGGGCCGCCACCAGCAGGGTCGGCCGCCACTGGCGGCATACGGCATCCAGACGGGCGCCTTCCGTGGGATTGGCGTGGAAGACCACCGGCACGCCGAAGCAAAGCGGCAGCACGATGTTGCCCGTGAGGCCCAGCGTATGGAAGGGCGGCAGCATGGCCAGCATGGCGTCGTGGCTGTCCAGGGCCAGGATGGCCGCCACGTCCCGGCAGTTGGCCAGGATGTTGTCATGGCTGAGCGGCACGCCCTTGGGTGCCGCCGACGAGCCCGAGGTGAACAGGATGGCCGCCGGCCGGGACAGCTCTCGGGGCACGGCGCAGCCTTCGAGCCCGGCCAGCGAGAGGAGCGCACGGCAGGCGGCCTCCAGCCGCAGACAGGGGGACAGGGAGGCTGCCGTATCTTCCAGCGGCAGCCATGCGGCCCCGGCCTCTTCGGCGGCTTCGCGCAGGCCGCTGCCTTCCAGGCGATCCAGCAGGGCCCGGGCACTGAGGATATGCCGCACCCCGGCCAGACGCAGACAGTGGCCCAGATTGCGCGGCCCTGTGGTCCAGTTCAGCATGACCGGCGTCTGTCCGGCCAGCAGCACGGCCAGCCAGGCCACGCAGGCCGCTGACGAGGCGGGCAGCATGATGCCCACCCGCTGTCCGCTGCCCAAACGGCGGCGCAGATGCAGGGAAAGGGCCACGGCCTGTATCCAGAACGCACGCGCCGTCAGTATCCGGCCGTTATCGGCCAGCAGGGGGCGGGACGAGGCGCGCCGCAACTGCCGCAGCATGACCAGCGGCAGATTGGGAGCATCAGGCAGGCTGAGCGCCCAGGCGGGACGGGCCCGCACGGCATCCAGCCAGGGGGAGGGCTCTTCCGGCGCTTCCGCTGTGGCGGCCTCCGGCATCTGCCCGGCGGCCAGCAGCAGACAGTCCCCCACCGTTCGCAAGCCTTCCAGAGTGGCGGGAGCGTGCCCAAAACGCTCTTCCAGCCGCACGGCCAGTTCCGTCAGGGCCAGACTGTCCAGCCCCAGATCAGTGTCCAGACGCTGGTCTTCCTTGAGGTTGCCCCACTCCGGGCCCAGAGGCGACGCTTCCGCCAGCAGGCGCAGCACGGCTTCCCTGTCGGCAGCGGCAAGCGGGGGCGGCGTGGCGGCCATCCGGGCCGATACAGCGCCTGTGCCCGCCCCGGACGGGACCTCGGCACGCCAGGGGAAAAGGATCTGCGGGCAGGCCTTTTCACCGCCGTCGGCATCATAAAAAGACTCCAGCAGCGCATTGTACGAACGGACGCCCTCCCCGGGCATGGGACGGCGGGACGGCAGAGCGCAGGTGATGCGCACCTCCCGCCGGGGCAGGAAGAACAGACCGTGACAGAGCAGCGACACCAGCCCGCGCAACAGGGCCCGGCCCAGCACGGGCTCGCCTGCGGCCCAGCTGAAGGACGAGCCCCAGAGGCCGCGCGTGCGCACGAGGACCAGACCGCAGTCGGGCACGGCCTGCAGCAGACGGTACGCGCCGCTGTTGCCGCCCAGATGGGTGCCGCCGTCCCGGCTCAGGCCGCCGGAGGGATACAAAAGGACGTTCTCGCCCCGGGCCAGCGCAGCGGCGCAGCCGTCCAGCGCTTCCCTCACTTGGTCACGGGCGGAAAGGCCGTCACGGCGCAGGTCCGGCAGGGAGATGCAGCCCGTCAGCGCGGCCACCGGCCGCAACCACGGGCGGTGGATCTGATGGCTGTCCGCCAGCGGCCGCAGGTCGAAAGCGGCAAGATGCGTACACAGCAGGGCCGGGTCCATGAAGGCGGGATGGTTGGGCAGCACGAGCACGCCCCTGCCCCGCTCACGCGCCCGCGCCACTTCGGCCTGCAGGACATCCAGCCCTTCCAGACGGACACGGTAACGCAGGGAGAGCAAATAGCGGCCGCAGCCCAGCAGCATGCGGGAGAACAGGATACGGACACGCGAAGCGGCCCGGCGAGGCCCCCGGGGCTCGTCCGCCTTCGCCTCCTCGTCCCCTGTCCCGCTCCTGCTGCCGCCATCGTCGCCATCAGGGAAAGCGGCCTTGAGGCGACGGGCAAAAAAGACGGCCCAGATCAGGGTAAGGCCGCCCAGCAGCATGTGGGCCACGGAAGGCGGGAGGAAGGACAGCAGGGCATAGACCGGCCCGGCCAGCGCCATGCCGGAAAAGGAAAAGAAATTGCTGGTGCCGAGGATGCGGCCCTTTTCCTCCGCTGCCGGGAGCAGCTGGATCTGGCTGGACACCGGCACGATGTACAGGCTGCCGCAGATGCCCACCGCCGCGTAACAGGCAAAGAGCAGGCCGAAACGGAAGGCCTCGGGCGCGGCGGGCACGCCACCGGCGACCGCCAGCAGCAGGCCGATACCGGCGCAGGCGCGGGGCACGCTCCGCCGCCAGTCCCCACGGGCACGGCGGGCCGCCAGCCCGGCCCCGGCACAGATGCCCAGCATGAGCCCGCCGGGCAGCAGGCTGGCCATGGTGGGGCCAAGGCCCAGCTGGGCCACGCCGTAGGCATTGATCTCCAGCAGGACGAGGGTGGACAGGGTGTAGAAAAAGACATCGCCGCACAGGCACCAGAAGATGCCCTGGCGGGCACGCAGGCGCCACAAGTCGCGGGCGGAATCCAGGGCCCCCAGCCAGGGGAAGGGCGGCAGATCTTCCTTGCGGGCGGCAGCGGGGCGGTAGGGGATGAAGAACACGGAGAGCAGGCCCAGCACCGCCACGCCCACGGCCACGGCAGCCACCAGCCAGCGCCCGAAGGGGATCTCCGTGGCGAGCCACTGCCGTTCCAGGGCCCCGCCTGCCAGCGTGATGCCCAGCAGGATGGAGGCCGTGGTGGCCAGCTTGAACAGGGCGTTGACGCGGGGCACGTCCTCGCGGGCGAACAGTTCCGGCAGGGAGCCGTTGAGGGCCGGGCTGAACAGGGTGGCGCTGGCCCCCATGCAGAAGAGCATGGCCAGCATGCCGCTCCAGTGCAGCTGGAGCAGCCCCCAGCCCCCGGCCAGCATGGCGCACACTTCAAGGGCCTTGGCCGCCAGTACCAGACGGCACTTGGGATAGCGGTCGGCCAGCCAGCCCGCCCAGGCGGAGAACAGGACGAAGGGCAGCGAAAAAAGCACGGTGCCCCAGGCCTGCACGGCCGTATGGCCCATGCTCACGGCCAGCAGCAGGATGGCCTGCTTGAAGAAATTGTCGTTGAAGGTGCCGAGGGTATAGCTCACCCCCAGCGAGACGGTCTGTCGCAAAAATCGCCTGCTCATGCGCACTCCTTGCAGCATCCGTGCATGGCGGCGATCCCAGCCAAAACCCCTGCCCAGCCGGGCAGGCTCAGGAACGGTCGCCCTGCTCCGCGGCCAGCTCGGCCAGCGCGTAATCCCGCACCCGGTCGAGCATCTCCACGGCAAAGGGCAGGTCGCGCCGGTAAAGCACTTCCCGGCCCTGCCGCCGGGGGATCAGCAGCCCGGCCCGTACGAGGACGTTCACATGATGGCTCACGGCCGTACGGCTCAGGCCCACGGTCGCCACAAGGCTGCTGAGGCTGATGCTCTCCCCGGGCTCGAAGAGCAGAAGGATCTTCTGCCGGGTGGCGTCCCCCATGGCGGAAAAGACCCGCGCCACGCGTTCCCAGTCGTCCGGCAGGGCGGTGATATACGAGGAATTCATGCCCTTGGTGTAGACGCTGGGAAAGTATGCTGTCAACATCAAACTAAAAAAGTAGTTTTATCATGTCAACTAAAAAACTAGTTTTATAGTTTTAATGCCCGCCCTCCCCGCCTGCAGGCTCCAGGGGCACACGCCCTGCCAGCCGGAACGAGAAACGTTTCCCTATACAGGGCACAAAAAAACAGGGCCGCACAGCACCGGTGCAGCCCTGCCGATATCGATAATTTCAAGATAGATGTCCGCATGTTACGACCAAAGATCCCGTCACATGCCCCGCAACGGCGATGCCGGCCTGACCGCAACGCGGGGACGGACTGCACCTCCATGCCGGTAAAGGCCCATCCTCCCGCACGGGACGGATGCCCACGCCACGGCTCCCCCATCCTCTTGCCCGCCGCAGGCTCACGGGGCTCAGGCCGGGGAAGCCGAAGCCAGCCGCGTCATGGGCAAGCGCTCCGGCAACTCCTGCGGCAGGGACAGGCGCAGGGCCCTCCCCCCGTCCAGAGCCACGGCCAGCACAGCGCAGACGCGCAGCTCGGCCCGTCCCGGCTCCTCCGGCAGGGCCCCCAGGCACAGGAAAAAGGCCAGGCCTTCGGCCGGGCAACTCCCCAGCAGGGCGTACTCGGCCGCTGCCAGCCGCAGGGGGCCGGTGCAGCCCAAAGCGCAGGCCTCGCCCAGCAGCAGGCCCTCTTCCGGCTGTCCGGCCGGATGCAGCACGCCCACAGGGCTCCCAGGCTCCCGGCGCCAGAAATGGAAGTCCGCCGCAGCGGGGAAATCTTCCAGCCCGGCCGGAAAATGCCACTGCGCCGGGACAGCCTCCCCTGCCGGGGACAGGGGGCTGAACAGCAGCGCGGCGTCTTCCGCCTCCGTCATCCCGCCCTGCCGGATCACGCGCCCTGCCCTGCCAGCTTTTGGACCATCTCCTGCCCCATGACGAAGGCCTGACGGCACTCCTGCGGGAACTGCTCCTCGCGCCGACGCCGCTTGTCCGCCTCGGAAAAACGGTCGGCCACATATCTGGCATAGTCGTCGAACTGCCAGGTGTCGGTCACATACTGGACGGAGGGCGTGCTGAAGATGCGCCCCAGATAGCCATCCATGACGGCCAGGGTCTCGGGATAGCCGTGCTGCCGCATGGTCTCCGCATCCACGTTCATGGTGTAGATGCAGGCCATCGCCAGACGGCGGGGCGCGATGGTGCTGCGCCGGCGGTCATAGACCAGATAGGGGAAGCACAGACGTTCCTGGAACGAACGCATGGCGCCCGTCACGTTGCCGAAATAGACGGGACTGCCCAGGGCCAGCCCATCGGCCTTTTCCAGCGCGGCCAGCACGGGCGAAAGGTCGTCCTTCAGGGCGCAGTGCCCGTACGAGGCCCCGCCCCGGAGCTTGCAGGCGAAACAGCTGCGACAGCCGGAGGCCTGAAGATCATAAAGATGGATCAGCTCCGTGTCCGCCCCGGCGCTGCGGGCCCCTTCCAGAAAGTGTTCCAGCACCGTGGCCGTATTGCCCTTTTTGCGCGGGCTGCCGTTGACGGCGAATATCTTCATGGCATCGTGCCTCCGGTTCAGGCGGCCTTGGCGCCGCTGCTGTTGCGGGCCAGGGTACAGCCCACGGCCAGCAGGCTCAGGATACCGAACAGCACCATATCCACCTGCGTGCAGTGCAGGAAGGCGTCGATATTGTCCTTGCCCACCGGCTCATGGCCCAGAAAAATACTCAGGGTCAGGGTGATGATGGTCAGGTTGCCCAGCATGCCGGCCGTACGCACCGTGCCCACCAGCCCGGAAGCCTGCCCCACCCGCTGCGGCCCGGCCGCTTCGAGGATGATGGTGGTGTTGGGCAGGGCAAAGATGCTGGCCCCGGCACCAATGAAGCACTGGGCCCCCACGATGATCCAGAGCGAGGAATCCATGTCGAGGAAAGCGGCACTCAGCAGGCCCAGCCCGCAGAGCACCGTCCCGGCGGTACTGATGAGGCCCTGGTCATAACGGTCGCAAAGACGGGCGGCCAGCGGACTGGCCAGGGACTGCACGGCGGCCTGCAGGGCCAGCATCAGACCGGCCTCCTGCACGCTGAAGCCCCGCCCCACCTGCAGGTAGAGGCTGAAGAAAAAGACCATGCCGAAAAAGGAGCAGTAGTTGACGAAGGCCGCCACCAGCGACAGGCTGAGGACCCTGTTCCTGCGCAGCAGGCGCACGTCCACCATGGGGAAGGGACTGCGCAGCTCCCGCCAGACGAAACAGGCCAGCAGCACGAGACAGAGCAAAAAGAGCCCGCCGCCCAGCAGATGATCGTCCGCGATACAGGACGCGCCAAAGGTCAGGGCCGCCATGGCCCCGCCATAGAGCAGACAGCCCGGCACGTCGAAGGGCTCCTTGCCGGCGGTGCGCCACTCCAGGGGGACCCGGAAGATCATGATGCACATGGCGGCCAGCGCGGCCAGGCCCGTGCCCCAGAACAGCCAGCGCCAGCCCAGCCAGCCGGCCACCAGACCGCCCACCGGCGGCCCGCAGGCGATGCCCGCATAAACGGCCACGCCGCTGAGGCCAAGATAGCTGGCCCGCATCTCCTTGGGCGCGGCGGACGCCAGCAGGGCCAGGCTGGACGAACTCAGCATGGCGGCCCCCATGCCCTGGAACAGGCGCAGGCCGATGAAGACGTCGATATGAGGGATGTAACCCAGCACCAGAGCCAGCACACTGAACAGGCTCAGGCCAAAAAGGAAGACCCGGCGCCGTCCGTAGATATCCCCCAGGGTGCCTCCGGCCAGCTGGAACACGACCAGCCCCAGCGTATAGACGGCCCCCAGCAGACTGAGTTCACGGGCACTGGCCCCCAGGCTTTCCCCCAGGGGCGGCAGGACGGCGTTGACCCCGGCCACCATGAACGGCATGAAAAACTGCGCCGCGCAGACGGCCAGCAACAACCAGCGATGTTCTTTTGCGATGCTCATGGACAACCCTAAAACCGGAGGCCGGGGGTGGTCAACCGGATGTGAAATCGTGAAAAAAAAACAGTTACGGTGAGAAATGACCGCCTCCGTGCAGGGCACAAGACGTCGGCCCGGGGCCGGGCCATGCCCGCAGCAGCGACACAGGCGGTGCCGGTCCGGAGCTCGGCCCCCCTGCGGAGGCGTATCGGGATGCGACGAAAAAACGGGAAGGACACCTGGCCCTTCCCGTTTTTTCAGGGAGCCGCGCGGTCCCGGCAGCTCCCGTCATCATTCATGTTCTCCCCCACCGGGGAAGCGGCCTACAGGCCCGCTTCTTCCACCAGGCGCAGGCACATCTCGGATTTGTTGAGGCTGTACAGATGGATGCCGGGCGCGCCGCAATCCAGCAGCTGCCGGATCTGGCGGGCGGCAAAACGCAGGCCCGCTTCGCGCACGGCCTCCACACCGCCTTCGTTGTGGGCCGCTTCCAGTTCCAGATAGAGCTTGCCCGGAATGTTGGCCCCGCACAGCGAGAGCACGCGGCGCAGGGAATCGAAGCTCTGGATGGGCAGGATGCCCGGGATGACCGGCGTCTCCAGTCCGGCGGCGCGCAGCGAGCTGACCAGGGACTCATACTCGCGCACATCGAAGAAAAGCTGGGTGATGACGAAATCCGCTCCGGCGCGCAGCTTGTCGGCCAGATAGGCCCGGTCCGACGCGAAGGTGGCCGCATCGGGATGGGGCGCGGGATAGCCCGCCACACCGATGCCCAGGTCGGGATGCTCCGAGCGCAGGAAACGCACGAGGTCACGGGCGTTGTGGAAATGGCCCGCGTTCCAGTCCCAGTCGCTCACGCCGCGCGGCGCATCCCCGCGCAGGGCCAGCACGTTGTGGACCCCGGCAGCACGCAGATGGCTCACAAAATCGCTGATGGCCTGCGGCTCGGCGCCCACACAGGTCAGGTGCGCCATGACGGTGAAGCCCCGCCGGGCCAGCTCCGCCGTGACGTTCAGTGTGTTCTGCTGTTTGCCGCCCCCCGCACCGTAGGTGACGGAGAGGAAAAGGGGATCGATCGAGCGCAGGCGCTCCACGGTCTCGTAGAACTCCGGCAGATGACTTTCCGCGGCAGGGGGAAAAAATTCCAAAGAAACAAAAGGCTTGGTTGTCTGGCGGAGAGCCTGGGCGATCTGCATGACAAAACTCCTGGGAACTGTGAATCAGAAAAAACGGTTTCGATGCCCCAACTATATCAATATAACTTGATAAGTCAATATAGTTTGTCCGCCCCTTCCCGCCAGAGCCTGATGCTTGCCAAAAAAACAAGGGCGCTCTATGTCAGCAGGTATGGACGCTTCGGTCGCACCCGCTTTTTGTCATCCCGCCTTCCCTGCCGGTCTGCTCCGCCGCAGGCAGCACGGCCTTCTTGCCTGCTGTCTTCGCTCGCTCTACCTGCTGCTCTGCCTGCTGGTCTTCTGCCCTGCCGAAGCCGGAGCGGAAGGGGACCTTCCGCCTGCCCCCCCTGCGCCTTCCCTGAGTCTGGAACTGGAACAGCTCGACCTTTCCGGCCTGCCCGGCTTGCCCCCGCTGCCCGCCGAGGATGAAGTCCTGCCTGCGGCAGCCACCCAGGCCCTGCCGCTCCCGGACGAGGCCCCGGCAGCGGACGCCGGTACCGAGGCCGATGCGGCCCTGCCGGAAGCCCCCCGCTGGAACGCCCTGGAAGAGGGGCTCGAATATGCGGAGTTCTCCCTGCAATCCGAAGCCGGGCAGCAGGCCTCTTTGACCGTCCTGCGTATCGACCCGGAATTGTTCGACTTCCGCCTCTATGCCAGCGCGGCCCACAAGCATCCGGCCCTGACCCTTGGCCAGTGGGCCGACAGCCATGATCTGGTGGCCGCCATCAATGCCAGCATGTATCTTCCCGACGGCGTCACCAGCACGGGCTACATGCGCCAGGACGACTACATCAACAACAAGCGCCTGGTCCGCCGCTTCGGCGCTTTCTTCGTGGCCGGTCCCCGCCAGGAGGGCCTGCCCCGCGCCGACATCCTGACCCGCGAGGATCCCCAGTGGCAGGAACTGCTGGAGCAATACCGCCTGGTCATCCAGAACTACCGCATGATCAATGACGAGCGCCTCATCCTCTGGTCTCCCGGCGGCCCCCTGTACGCCATCTCGGCAGTGGCCGAGGACGGGGCGGGCAAGATCCTCTTCCTGCACTGCCGCGAACCGCTGGAAGCCTACAGCTTTGCCCACGCCCTGCTCCACCTGCCGCTGGATGTCCGTACCGTCATGTATGTGGAGGGCGGCATGCAGGCCGGGCTGGTGATCCGCTCCCCCGGGCTGCATCAGGAGCTGCGCGGACGGCACCTGGCCGATTTTTGGGTCACGGGCAATGTGCGGGCCCAGCTGCCCAATGTGCTGGGCATCCGTCGCCGGCATGCCCCGGCCCTGCCGGACTGTCCCACCATGCTCCAGCAGACGGCCGTCCCCGCCGCTGCCGCCGAATGATGGCGGAACACGCCAGATATACAGACTTTTTTCTCTGCATCCTTCGCGCCAGGGCGGGAACGAGTTTTGTGAAAAACTTCTTTATTAAGAAAAATTACTATTATAGCCGAAAAACCTCTTTACAGCGGGGCCGTCTTGGTTCAAAGTAGCGTCGTCGGAAGGAGTTCCGGCAACATGCAAACACCGATCCCAACTGTCCGGCTGCGGACAAAGGTAGACAAATATCATGCCGAATCAGCTTGAAGTTTATAAGTGTACCCATTGCGGCAATATCGTTGAAGTCATCCACGGCGGCGGCGCCAGCCTGGTCTGCTGTGGCGAGAACATGAAGCTCATGAAGGAAGGCTCCACCGACGGCGCCATGGAAAAGCACGTGCCCGTGATCGAAAAAATCGAAGGCGGTTACAAAGTGACCGTGGGCAGCGTGGCCCATCCCATGGACGAGAACCACTACATCGAGTGGATCGAACTGCTGGCCGACAACCAGAGCCTGACCTGTTTCCTGAAGCCGGGCGACAAGCCTGAAGCGGTGTTCAAGACCGACGCCGAAAAGGTCACTGCCCGCGAATACTGCAACCTTCACGGCCACTGGAAGGCCGAAAACTAGGCTCATAAGGAGAGACACCATGAAATACGTTTGCAGCGTGTGCGGTTACGAATACGATCCCGCCGAAAACGACAACGTGCCCTTCGACCAGCTGCCTGATGACTGGACCTGCCCCGTCTGTGGCGTGAGCAAGGATCAGTTCGAACAGGCCTAAGCCCTGTTTCTTCCGCTCTTTCCGCCTGCCCTGCCGCCCTGCGGCAGGGCAGGCTCGTTTATGCCCTTTGCGGCATCCTGACCGTGAACAATATCCCCTAATGGAGAATTTTCATGCAGCCCGTTGAAATTAAAAAAGATATTTTCTGGGTCGGTTGCGTGGACTACGATCACCGTGACTTCCACGGCTATTCCCGCTCCCCCGAAGGTTCCACCTACAATGCCTACCTGATCCGCGACGAAAAGAACGTCCTGATGGATACCGTGTATCCCGGCTGGGCCGGCAACATGCTGTGCCGCATCGCCAAGATCATGGATCCTGAAAAGATCGACTACATCGTCTGCAACCACATGGAACCCGACCACGCCGGCAGCCTGGCCGAAGTGGTGGCCCGCGTGAAGCCCGAAAAGATCTTCGTCTCCACCTTGGGCTACAAGTCCATGCAGGGCTACTTCGACTGCAAGGACTGGCCCATCGAAGTGGTCAAGAGCGGCGACAAGCTGAACATCGGCAAGCGCAACATCATCTTCCAGGAGACCCGCATGCTGCACTGGCCCGACAGCATGGTCTCCTACATCCCCGAAGACAAGCTGCTCATCAGCAACGACGCCTTCGGCCAGAACATCGCCACCAGTTACCGCTATGCCGATGAGCACGACCAGGGCGACTTCGTGCGCGCCATCAAGGAATACTACTACAACATCGTGCTGCCCTACTCTCCCCAGGTGCTGAAGACCCTGCCCATCGTGGAGAGCCTGGACATCGACATGATCGCCCCTGACCACGGCCTGATCCACCGCGGCGAAAAGTCCGTGAAGTTCATCGTGGACATGTACCGCCAGATGGCCGAACAGAAGCCCCAGCAGCGCGCCATGGTGATCTACGACACCATGTGGCATTCCACCGAAAAGATGGCCTATGCCGTGTGCAGCGGTCTGGAAGAAGTGGGCGTGCCCACCCGACTGATGTCCGTGAAGAGCAACCATCACAGCGAGATCATGACCGAACTGGCCAACTGCGGCGCCGTGATCGCGGGCTCCCCCACCCACAACAACACCATCATGCCCCTGATGGCCTCCACCCTGACCTACATGAAGGGCCTGCGTCCCCAGAACCGCGTGGGCGGCGCTTTCGGTTCCTTCGGCTGGTCCGGTGAATCCGCCAAGGTCCTGCACGAGATGCTGGCTTCCATGGGCATGGACATGCCCGCCGATTTCGTGAAGTGCAACTGGACCCCGCGCCACGAAGCCCTGCGCGCCTGCGTGGAACTGGGCAAGACCGTGGGCGAGGCCCTGAAGAAGAAGTGCCGGGGCGAATAAGCCCGCATCCTTCCGAATGCCCTACGGCGTCCCCAAACGGGGGCGCCGTTTTTTTATGCCCCGCGTGAAGCGGCAAAGAGCCTCCGTCCCATCCGGCAGGCAGACATCTACTGGAGCCGGGCAGGCCGAACCCGGGCCGCGGCTTCTGTCAGATAGCCCTGGGAGGCCAGCAGACGGGCCGCATCGGACACGGAAAATCCCTGCCAGGGCCCACTGGCAGTCCCCTCCCCGTCCCGGGGGATGGCGCCGGTCTCCACCACCAGGACGTTGGCGCCCCAGGCCACCGCTTGCGCCACGGGCGGATGCACGCAGATGTCCGGCGTCTCCTGCCCGCAGCAAATACGTGTCACCGCCACCAGCTGCGCCAGCCGCTCCGCGCTCACAGGCGGATAGGACGCCAATGGACTTCCGGGCACCGGCACACGGGCCATGACGCCGCAGACCTTAGCCCCGGCCTCCAGACCGGCCAGCAGCACGTCCGCTATCTCTTCATCCGTATGTTCGCTGCCCACCGGCTCCACCAGATGGGCCGGGCCCAGACCTTCCGCATGGATCCTGTGCAGGCTCCGCCGCCGTTCCCGGGGATCGAAGGGCGTGTCCCGCCCCTCGCCCAGCCGCAGGGCATGGTAGAGCAGGCCCACACCGGCCTGCCGCAGGGACGCGGCCCCGGCGGCATCAAGCTGGCGGGTATTAGCCACCAGGCAGCAGGAAGGCGGCAGGACGCCGCGGACCCGCGCAGCCAGACCGCACAGAGCCTCCAGACCGTAGGCCTCCGTCGTGCGCAGCACCACCCAGGACGCTCCGGCCGCGGCAAAGGCCGCGGCAGCATGCGCGACCTCCTCCCCGCTCCAGCAGCGGGCGCGGCGCACGATGCCTCGGCTTTGCCCGAAGGCGCAGAAGGCACAGTCCATGGGGCAGGGGACGCAGTCCACACCGATGGCGGCCCAGACCTTTCCCCTGTTGCCCGCCAGCGTGCACGCCATATGGCGGGCCGTCTTTCCCAGCAGGGCCGCCTGCGGCGAGTCCGCCCCCCAGGACAGCAAGGTCAGGATGTCGTCCCTTTCCGGCAGCTTGCCCTCTAGCGTGTGGCGGCGTACCTTTTCCAGCAGCAGGGCGTCCTCCCGGCCAACGGCAGGGACGTCCCCGGCTCTCCTGATGTCTGTCACGACAGCACCTCCCGGGAAATGGTTTGACAGAGGCCTCTTCCCTGTTTATGTTCAATCTATAGTAGACTAACTCTAATATTATGTTCGTGCAAGAAGATTCCCTTTTTGACGGCTGCCCTTGCAGCGGTTGCAACCTGCCCCGTTTCGTCCTGCCCCTGCTGCTGGGCCTCCTGGCCGATGGCCCGCAGCACGGCTACCAGCTCTTGCAGCGGCTCAGGGACTTCCACACCCTGCGCGACAGCCCGCCGGATCAGGCCGGGATATACCGTCTTTTGAAACAGATGGAGGACAACGGCCTCGTGAGCGGCGAGCAGGGGCCCGGCCGCACCGTGGGCAAGCGCAGTTTCACCCTGACGGCACGGGGACAGGCCTGCCTGGGCACCTGGGCCGGGACGCTGACCCGCTATCAGGAGGATATCGCCTGCATCGTCCGCTTCCTGCGTCGCGGACGGGATGGGGGCGGCCTTTCCTGATATGGGCAGATCCCGGGCCTCCTGCCGTCTGCAAGACCTTTGGGAGGCATCATGGATCATCAGGAGATCGTACGCCAGTTCGCTGCCTGCATCGTTTGCAGCCAGCAGATCTGCCGCCATTTCGCGCCCCGGCTGGGCATCGACGACAGTCTGGCCCTGCGCATGGCTGCGGCTTTCGGCAGCGGCATGGGCCATGCCGGGACCTGCGGCTGCTTCACCGGCGCCATGCTCGTCCTCGGCCTGCGCTTCGGGCCGCGCGACAGCGCCGCGGCGCCCGCCTGTGCGGAGCGGCTGGCCGCCGAGAGCCGCCGCTTCGAAGATCTCTTCCGCCAGGAGCATGGCAGCCTGCTGTGCCGCGACATCCTCGGCATCGACATCTCGTCCCCCGAAGGCATGGCCCGGGCCTGTGCGCAGGGGGTCTTCAGCACTGTCTGCGCGCCGCTGGTGGCCCGCACATGCGCGCTGCTGGAGTCCGGCTGGGACAGGCCATAGAAGCGGCTGGGGCACAGCAGCGCCGCAGCTCCCTTCCCGGCACGCTGCGGTCTCCGCGCCGGAGGCCCTGCGCTCCACGACGCCGGGGACAGATGAAAAAAGGCCGGAGCCTCAAGGGCCCCGGCCTCCGGTTGTCCGTTATCAAAAAATGCTAGCGTCCGCTTTCGCGTTCTTCCTGGCAGGCACGGCACAGGCCGACACCGGGCAGGGCCTCCAGACGCTTCTGGGGGATGGGCTCGCCGCATTCGCGGCAGCAGGCCACGCCGTCGATCCAGTCGGGACCGCCCTGGTCCATGGCAGCGCGGGCGCGGGAGAGGGCAGCTTCACGGTCCAGACGTTCAAGTTCAGTGGCCTGGTCAAAAACATCCATGCATCTGTCTCCTTAAAGCAAGCGGCAATCCCGTATGAGCCGGGATTGCCGTAGTGGATTGGTGCGGGCCTGTGTAGCACAGGCGCCCCATCCTGTAAAGAGTCCGCCCGCAGCCACCAGGAAAAAATCAGGGCCGGCAGGCTCCTGGGCGACCGTGATGGCCGCCCCTGAAAAACGCT
>NZ_JBNPNC010000045.1:0-22759 GCF_050314315.1 Desulfovibrio sp. SGI.102
GGCGCTTTGGGCGCCCCCTTTATCGTCAACGTATCCGCGAACTGGCTCAGAACCGACTCGCGAACCGGTACGGATTAGAACTTGATCTTGCGGTATTCTTCCAGGGCAGCAGCCTGCTCTTCGAAGGAAGCGAAGCCGGCCTGATGCAGGGCGTCTTCCACCGTGCTGCTCCAATCCCAGGTCGCGTAGATGACGGGCTTGTGGAACATGGAGCGGAAGCTTTCCAGCTCGGTGCGGTAGAAGGATTCCTTGGGGGTATCCAGATGCTCACGCAGCTGCTCGTGACGACGCTGCAGCTCGCCTTCGTACCATTCCTGGATATCCTGGGGCAGCGTGTACTTCTTCAGGATGTGGCCGTAACCGGCCTCTTCCATCAGCTTGGCAAGACGCTGATGATGCTGCTTGCCCAGCCATTCGCCCAGCTTGGACGTGGGGATGTTCTCGGCTTCCACAGCGGCGATATCGAACACGGTCTGGAAGTAGGTATCCGGCACTACCGAAGCGGAGACGATACCGGCGATGGCCACCAGGCCGCGCAGGATCACGCTGTTGGAGATACCCTGACCGCAGAAGCCCACCTTCTTGCCGTACTTCTGGCCGGTGAAGATGCTGACCAGGATGGCCCAGACCACGGCGGGATCTTCTTCGTCGTAGATGTGGCCCAGACGCGCGTTGTCGCGGTCCGTGGCCAGCACCATCTGGGTCATGTCGTTGGAACCGATGGAGAATCCGTCGAACTCCTGGATGAACTGCTTGGCCAGGATGGCGTTGGAGGGGATTTCCGACATCTGGATGATGCGCAGGCCGTCCTGACCGCTGGTCAGCTTGTGCACCTGGCTCAGGTAGGTCCGCATGGAGCGGGCTTCTTCCAGGGTACGCACGAAGGGCAGCATCATCTGCAGGTTGGAACCGCCGTACACGCCGCGGGCCAGCTTGAAGGCTTCGATTTCCCAGTCGTGGATATTGCGGGACACACCGCGGTAACCCAGCATGGGGTTGTCTTCGTGATGTTCGAAGAGGTTGCCGCCCAGCAGGTTGCGGTATTCGTTGCTCTTGAAGTCCGTGGTACGGTACACGATGGTCTTGCCGTAGAAGGCCATGGCAAACAGGGCCAGGTTCTGGGCCAGCGTCTGCACATAGTGTTCCTTACCGGTGCGGAAGCCGCGGGACTTGATGATGGCGCGGATCTTTTCAGGCAGAGCGCGCACGTCGTCCATTTCCTTCTTCAGGCCGCCACGCAGGCTCACTTCTTCACGCAGGCGGGCAATGTTGCCCAGCAGAGAATTCACCACGGGCAGATCCTTGATGCGCTTCACATGCTCTTCCACCGAGGCTTCGATCTCGGCGATGCGCTTGGCCGATTCGGGATCGGAGGGCGAAAGCAGGGCCAGCTCGTCGTCATAGCCCATGATGATGCGCACATGATCGGCCAGATCCACAGAGGTCTTGAGGATCTCCAGGCGGCGGGAAGCCATTTCCATATGCTGGTCGATCTTGTGGTCGAGCTCACGCATCTTGCGATGCTGCAGCAGCACTTCTTCGGCGCTGAGGCTGCGGTCGGCATCCACTAGAGCGGAGACTTCGGCATTGAGGCCGGTCACTTCGCCCACGTATTCACGCAGGTTGAAGTTGAACACGATGAGGCCGGCAGCCATCTGCTCGCGCAGGACCTTGGAAAGGTTATCTTCCAGTTCCTTGAGCTTGCCCTGCACCACGTCTTCCAGTTCGCCGTTATCGAAGGCTTCCAGAGCCTGGGGATGGATGCTGATGTTGCCCAGCATGAACTCGGCACGCAGCAGCCCCACTTCGAACTGCGGGAACTCGCGCAGACGGGAGAGGAACAGGGCCTGGCCCACGTCCGCCAGCACCAGGCCGACCTTGGTCTTGGTGGTGGGCAGTTTGGCCACGTCCATTTCGCCGCCCACTTCACGCAGGGGCAGCAGACCGCGATACACCCGGCCGCGGGTACCGTCGACGGTCACTTCCACGCCATCCAGGGCGCGCAGCACGTCCAGGCGCTGGATGCCGATGACGGCGGCGATGCCCAGTTCACGCGAGGTGATGGCGGCGTGGCTGGTATCGCCACCCACGTCGGCCATGATGGCGGAGGCCACACGCATGCCGGGCACCATGTCGGGGTCGGTACGCTCGGCGGCCAGCACGTCGCCCTTGGCGACCTTGTTCAGTTCCAGAGCCGAACGCAGGAAGCGCACGGTACCGTGACCGGCACCGCGGGAGGCACCATTGCCTTCCACCAGCACTTCGGCATTGGCGGCAGCCTTGGCGTCCACTTCGCGACGGCGCATGAAGATGGTGGTGGGATGCAGCTCCAGCTCTTCGTTCCAGCGGGTCTCGGGGCGGGCCTGCACGAACCACAGTTTGTCGTTGGCGTCGATACAGAATTCCGTATCCATGATCATGCCGCCGTAAGCCTTGCTCACGGCACGCACGCCCTTGGCCACACGCTCGGCCTGGCTCAACGACAGGGCCCAGCGCAGGGCTTCCAGTTCAGGCACGGCCACTTCACGGGTACCACCGCGTTCGTCATAGACGATCTTCATGTCCTTGCAGCCCATCTGACGGATGACGACTTCACTGCCGTCATCACGCTGGAAGACATAAAGCTTGTCGGGGGTCACCTTGCCGCCCACCACAGCTTCGCCCAGACCGTAGCTGGTATCGATGCTGACCAGGTCCTTACGGGCCGTGCCGCGGCAACCGGTGGACGTATCGGCCGAGAAAGCCGTACCGGAGATCACGGGGTTGATCATCTGCATCATGCAGACGGAAAGCGAGGTGTTCTCGATGGCCCATTCCTGCTTGGCATTGATGGCGATGGCTTCATCGCCGGTCTCTTCAGCGCGGGCAATGGCATCGAGGATGGCCTCGCGGCGGTAGGTCATGGAGCGCAGGTTGTACGCGGAAGCACAGTCCCAATGGTAGGCTTCCACGACCTTGGCCGGGCCCACCATGTTGAGGTAGGTGTCCTGCAGACCGGCAAAGGCTTTTTTGCGGGAGTCTTCACCGGCAGCCGAGGAACGCACGGCCACGGGAGTCATGTCGTCGCCGTTCTCGTTGCAGATGGAGAGGTAGGCACCGCGCACGGCCTCATCCACGTCCTGGGGAAGATCCACGGACAGGATGGCGGCCTGCACCATGACAGAACGTTTGCGCAGCTGGTCGATACCTTCGGGAGAGGTAGCAAAGCCTTCCACGATGGTATTGATGAAGGTGCGCAGTTTGGTGTGGGACTGGTCCCCTTCCGCAGCGGCAGCGTCATGGATCTGCTTGCCGAGCTGGCGGACGAACTTCTGCAGGAAGTCGGGGTCCTGGTTGATTTCGGGATCATTCCAGTCGATACGGCCGTACTCGCGGTCGACGACCGCGCGAACGATACGCCCGGTAACCTTGGTCTCATCCAGCACCCTGTGGAAAGCGAGCGAAGAGATGGCGCGGAAATAAGGCGCCTGGATACCTTCGATCTGGCTGATGAGGGCCGTGTTGTAGTTCTTGCCACCCACAAGCAGCTCGGCTTCTTCGCCGATCGCCACGATGTCGGCGCCGGTCAGCACCAACTTTTTGCGGATAGCTTCCGGGGATTCCTCTTTCTTAGTGGCAGCCGTTTTGGCCATGACTTCCTCCGTTATACCAGGAAAGAAAGCTTTTGATTGCAATCATCATACCCTAGCAGGCACATCCTGTCCACAATGCGGCGCAAATGCGCCACACGGCTAGATCACGCGGGATCCGCAGTAAGGACAGAAGGAGACATTGTCCATGGGGATAGGTTGTGCGCAGGCTTCATTGCTGCAAATACGCGGCACGGGGCCCAGTTCGACGAGCAGCTCGCCTTCACGCACGGATACCATCTGCTTGTTTTCCTTGAAGTCGGCCGTCTTCAGCACGCGCTTCACGACGCCATCCACAGGAGCCAGCACAGCCTTTTCCTGCTTCATGATGGATACGTTGAACAGCTCTTCGCCGGCCTTCACGATATCGCCGGGGTGGACGTACATGACCCACAGGTCGCCATTGCTGGGCGACGCCACATGGAACTTGTTAGCAGGATCCGCCATGGTCAGGCCCTTGGCCTTCTGGCCGGTGGGCTGGGCGACCTGCACTTCGCAACTCATGATCTCGGAGTCCAGCACGTAACGGCAGATGACGACACCGGCATCGTTGGGACGGGAGATGCTCAGCAGCAGCAGATGGTGGGGCTTACCGCTGCGGTCATTGAAATAGAGGTCCTGGCCGGGCTTGAGGCCTTCGAACCAGACATGCAGGGGCAGATTGTTGGGATCGCCGTACTGCATGCGGAACTGCATGGTCTTGAGGGCATCGGCCGGATGATTCAGGTACAGGACGAACTCTTCCTTGGTGGGCTTGCGCTTCAGCAATTCGGTGCAGGCAGCTTCTTCGGCGGCCAGGTTCACGTCCGGCAGGCTTTCCAGAGGCGAGACTTCCGTACGGTTGGCGATGGCGCTCTTCCACTCGGAGCCAAAGGCGCTCTCGTAGACCCAGTCCGCGGGGAAGCCCAACGGCAGGCGGCCGAACTTGCCCAGCAGCAGCTTGCGGAAGGCGTCGTTGCAGTCCTGGTAGATGTTCAGGCGGGCCTTGCGCATCTCGCTGGAAAGTTCGGATTCGGGCGTACGGGTGACTTCGTTGAGCACTTCGAGCAGGAAGCGGACTTCTTCCTCGCCGCCGCGCTTCCAGGCCCCGGTGACCGCCAGGAAGGCGGTGTTCCAGGTGATCTGCGAACCGGGCGTCACGTCGTGGTAACGAACGATCTGGCGGGTCCCTTCCAGGAACTTGAGCATGTAGGGCAGCAGATGGATGTAGCCCTGCTTCATGGCGCCTTCCTGCGAGGAGGAAGTAGCACCGCCGGGCATGCCGTGGCGGGTCACATCGTAGTCGATGCCCTTGAAGTACGGCGAGCAGTAGCGGTCATAGTAGGGCATGATCTGCTTGCAGACGAAGTTGGCGTCGCGGATGGCATCCTTGTTCAGATGGCACTCCAGGCCCAGCTCGTCTTCCATGTAAGCCACCGTGGCCAGCACGTCGCCCTGCCCGTAAGAACGGACAGCGGAGCCCAGGCCCACGTCGATGATGTGGGCACCAGCCTTGGCCGCGGCCCCGCAGGCGGGGATGAACAGGCCGTCGGTGCAGTGGCGGTGGTAGTGCAGCACCAGTTCGGGCCAGCGCTTGCGCAGAGCCGTCACCAGCTCGGTCATGAAGCGCGGCGGGCAGACACCGGCCATATCCTTGAGGCCGAGGATGATGCTGCGGGCAGCGGTCTTTTCATCGGCGCCCATGATGTCGGCCATCATGCGCAGGATGTTCTCGGTCACACCCAGATAGTGATTGACGTCGAAGCCCTTGGCCCACGAAAGGGAGATGGCGGGCTGGAAGACCACGTCCTTGCGGTCCATGACCACTTCGGCGATGGGGCGCATGTTCTCCACATGGTTCAGGAAGTCGAAGCAGCGCACCACTTCGTAGTGATCGCAAATCATCTCGCCGGTCAGGCGCATGAGGTTGCGCGGCTGCGGCGTGTAGCCCAGCACGTTGGTGGAGCGCACCAGCAGCTGCTTGAGCGTCTTGGGAGCGAAGCTCTTCCACTCCTTCGCTTCGGAGAAGGGATAGGTCATGTTGGCCAGCATGGCCACATGGAAGTGGGCGCCGCCGCCGTTCTCGATGGAGAAGTAACCGGCATTGTCCAGGTAGGGACCGATCAGGCGGTCTTCGGCCAGGCGGAAGCGGTTGCCGGAGTTGGACTGGGTGAAGTCACGCGGCGTGGTATCCGTAAAGTGCACGTAGCCGCTGTCGCGGATGAAGTCCAGCAGGGCGCGGCGGTCGCCCTGAGGATAGGGAGACGGCTGGCGGCGCAGCTGGCTGGGGATGGGCGGCAGCACCGGATCGAAGGCGCCCAGACGGGGCGTGGTGACGGAACGGTATTCCCCGAGCTGCACATGAGGGTTGTAGCCCTTGGCGGAGATCTCCGCCACCAGGCGGGCCAGACGTTCGCTTTCGGGGGCCACGTCCCGGTACTGCATGAGCTCGGGATGGTTGGCCACGAAGTTGGTGTTGATCTCGCCCTTGCGGAACAGGGGATGCTTGAGGATCTGGCGGTGGAAGGGGATGGTGGTCTTGATGCCGCCGATGATGTATTCGCTCAGGGCGCGGTCCATGATGCCCAGGGTCTTTTCCCAGTCGTGGGCATAGGAGATGAGCAGGGAGCCGGCCGAGTCATAGTTGGCCGGGAACTCATAACCGGCACTGATGTTGGAGTCCAGACGCACACCGGGGCCGCCAGGCGACACGTAACGGGTGATCAGACCGGCATTGGGAGCGAAGTTCTCCTGCGGGTTCTCGCAGTTGATACGCACCTGCATGGCACAGTAGGAAGGACGCAGGTTCTCTTCGCGGTAACGCAGTTCCGCACCAAAGGCCACGGCGATCTGCTCTTCCACCAGGTCGATGCCGTAGCGGCATTCGGTGATGCCGTGTTCCACCTGCAGACGGGTGTTGACTTCGATCATGTAGGGCGTGCCGTCGGGCGTGACCAGGAATTCCACCGTGGCCAGGGAGTGGTAGCCCACGGCGCGCACCAGGCGACGGGCGTAGTCCTTGAGCTGTTCGCGCAGCTGGCGGGTCATGCCCGGCCAGGGCGAAGGCGTGATCTCGACGAGCTTCTGATGGTTGCGCTGCACGGTGCAGTCGCGTTCGTCAAAGGCAAAGACATTGCCGTACATGTCGGCGATGACCTGGATCTCGATGTGGCGCACATCGGCCAAGAACTTTTCCACGAACAGGCGCGGATTGCCGAAGGAGGCCTGGGCCATGGTGGAGGCCTTGAAGAAGGCGTCTTCCAGCTCGGCTTCATTGTGGATAGCGAAGATACCGCGGCCACCGCCGCCGCCTTCGGCCTTGAGCATGATGGGCAGACCGATCTCGGAGATCAGCTGACGGGCGGTGGCGATGTCCACGGCCCCGTCAGAACCGGGCACCACGGGGATGCCCAGCTTGCGGGCCACGGCGCGGGCCTGCACTTTGTTGCCCAGCAGGTTCATGGCTTCGGCAGTGGCACCGATAAAGGTGATACCGGCTTCCTTGCAGCGCTGGGGGAAACGGGTGTCCTCAGAGGCAAAGCCCCAGCCGGGGTGGATACCGACAACGCCGCGCTGGCGGGCTTTGTCGATGATGCGGTCAATATCCAGGTAAGCGCGGGGATCGGGTCCGAGCAGAATCAGTTCCTTGGCAGTGGATGCTGACGGCGCAGTTTTATCCACATCGGTGGCTGTCATGGCCGCGACGGCGTCAAAGCGTTCGCGGATGGAGCGACAGATGCGGCGGGCGGGAATGCCACGGTTGGCGACAAGGATCACCTTGCCCTTGAGAAATTCCTGGACGTCTGCAAAGGATTTGTTGGCCATGCCTTTTTGCCCTTTAGTAATGATGCGAAAGACGCAGGCTTCCGCTGTAAAAAACCTCCTGCCGGCCATTGCGCGACAGGCACAGTCCTCCATCATGGCACAGCCCTGTCAGAATGCCCTCGACGACCTCATCGCCGTCGTCGAGACAAACGCAGGACCCGCGCCAGAGCAGGAAGCTCTCGGCGAGATCCTTCCAGTTTTTCTTTAGAGAACCGCCGGTACTATACTCGCAAAACAGGCAGTTTACAAGTTGATACCATAGGCTCTCGGCGGTAAGAAATATTTTTTGTGATTTTTCCAGGCCCGAAACCAGAGCCTTCGCGGGCATGGCGGCCCCTGCACGCAAGGTCTCGGCCGGCGGGGCCCAGGCCACATTGATGCCGATGCCGGCCAGCAGGACGCCCGCCCTTTCTTCCAGCAGGATCCCCGCCACCTTGGCGGGGGTGTCCCCGTCCAGCACGGCAAGATCGTTGGGCCATTTGAGGCGCACCTCGAAGCCCAGCTTTCCCAGAGCGGCCGCCAGCATGGCCCCGGTCACGGTGGAGGCCGCGGAACTGGCGAACGGCTCCTGCATGGGGAGCCGCAGCGCCGCATAGATATTGCCGGCGGGCGAGACCCAGTTCCGGCGCAGCTGTCCCCTGCCCTGCCGCTGGCTGCTGACCAGCACGCTCTGCCAGGGCGCCAGCAAGCCGCGGCGGGCCAGGGTATGCCCCACATCCAGTGCGGACGAGACCTCACCGAAACGCCAGACCTCAGGCCGCCCGGCCCTTTGCTCCCGCGCCCCGTTATGGCATGATGTCGTCATGAAGACCTACCTTGTTGGCGGTGCCGTCCGTGACATCCTGCTGGGACAGGCACCGGTTGAGCTGGATTATGCCGTGGACGGAGACGATGCCGCCTTTCTGGCGACGCATCCCGATGCCGCCCGCGTGGGGAAAAGCGTTCAGGTCTGTCTGTGGCACGGCTGTGAATTCATGCCGCTCCGTGGTGGGAGCCTGCCTGCGGATCTGGCCGCTCGTGACCTGAGCGTCAATGCGCTGGCCCTGGATGCCGGCGGGCATGTGCATGCCCATGCCAGGACGCTGGCTGATCTGGAGCGCAGGCTCCTGCGCCCGGCCTCGCCCGACGCTTTCCGCAAGGATCCCCTGCGCCTTTTCCGCCTGGCCCGCTTTGCCTGCCGTCATCCGGACTGGCAGCTGCACCCCGATTGCCTCCGTCTGGCAGCGAAGGTACCGGAAAGCGCTCTGGCGGCCATTCCGGCGGAGCGGGTCGGCAGGGAGCTGCTCAAAGCTCTGGCCCTCCCCTGCCCCGGCCGCTTTCTGGAAGTCCTGGAGCAGCTCCACCTCTGGCGGCCGTGGTTCACGGAACTGGAAACCATCGCCCGCATCCCCGCCGGGCCTGTACGCTGGCACAGCGGTTCGGTGCTCCAGCATACCGTCCGGGTCATGAACGCCGTGGCCGGCAACAGTCTGGCCGTCTGGATGGCCTTCTGCCACGATCTGGGAAAGCTGCTGACTCCTGAGGAAGAACTGCCCCACCACTACGGACATGAGCAGCGGGGGCTGGCGCTGGTGCGCCTTCTGGCCAAACGGCTGCACCTGCCCGTCCGGCGGGAAAAGGCAGGACTGCTGGCCTGCGAGCTGCATATGAAGGCCGGGCTATATGACCGTCTGCGCCCCGGCACACGCCGGGACGTGCTCTGGACCGTGGCCACGCGCGGCCTGATGAAGGAGTTCTGGAGTGTGGTGGATGCCGACAGCAAGCAGGACATCAGCAGCAAGGCACTGGAGGATACGGCCCTGCTCCGCACCCTAGGGCTGCCGCCCCAATGGCAGAACAAAGGAGCGGAATCCGCCCGCAAATTGCGGGAACTGCACTGTCAGGCCCTGGTCGGCAGCAGGTCGGCCTAGCTCCAGACTTCCGCCTCGGCCCTGCTCCGGCACCAGTCGCAGAGGGCATCCATCTCTTCACCGTGGTCATATCCGGCCAGGTGCCCCACGGAATGCGCCAGCAGGCGCAGCAGATGCTCTGCCGGGTCCTGACCGTAAAGCAGGCATTCCCTGTTCAGCGTATCGAGGGAAAGGAGCATCACCCCCGGCAGGCTCTCATCACCGGGGAACGACAGCACATTGGTCGGGCCTGTGCAGCCCATGTAGCGCTGATTGGCCCGGGCGATGCAGGCATCGTCCACCAGATGGGCTTCCACAGGGCCCAGCGGACAACCGGCCTCTCGCGCTGCGGATGTCAGGGCATCCAGTATCCTGCTTATCTGGCGTGGGGGCACAGGCAACAGCCAGGCCCCCGCCGGACAATGATCGATGACCCGGACAGCCATCATTCCCGCCCCGCCTGTTCTGTACGGGCCAGCTGTTCGGCTTCCAGCTTCTCCGCGGCTTCGACGGCGGCAGCGTCATGCACACGGCCGTGATGATGCCCGCTGTGGCTGTTCTCGGCTTTTTCTTCCGCCTCCCTGGCAGCCGGGGCGTTCTCGTGCCCCTTGGCTTCGGCCTTGCTTTCGGCCGGGCGGGCATCCGCGTTTTTGCCTTCCGCAGCCTTGCCTTCCTGCTTGCCTTCGTTCTTGGCCGGCGGATAGGCGATGCGCTGGTGGAAGATGCCCGTCAGGATGCGCTGGAAGTTCTCGCTCAGGTAATGCAGATCCTTGAAGGTCAGTTCGGACTCGTCGAGCTGGCCTTCGGAGAAGATGCCCTTGATGATGGTATCGATGTGCGTCCTGATACGGGCAGGCGTGGGATCCGTCAGCGTCCGGCTGGAGGCCTCCACGGAGTCTGCCAGCATGAGGATGGCGGCTTCCTTGGTCTGGGGCCGGGGACCGGGATAGCTGAAATCCGATTCGCGCGGCCGCTCGCCCATATTGATGGCCTTCTGGTAGAAGTAGCGGATGACGCGGGTCCCGTGATGCTGGCGGATGATGTCGATGATCTCCTGCCCCAGCTTGTAGCGCTCGGCCAGTTCCGTGCCCTTCTTGACGTGGGACGTGATGATGAGCGCACTCATGGAGGGGGCCAGCTTGTCATGCTTGTTGGGACCGCCGAACTGGTTCTCGATGAAGTATTCGGGATAGGTCAGCTTGCCCGCGTCATGATACAGGGCCGCCACCTTGCACAGCAGGCTGTTGGCTCCGATGGCCTTGGCCCCGGCTTCCACCATGTTGGCCACCACCAGAGAATGATGATAGGTGCCGGGGATGGTCACCATCAGTTCCTGCATCAGCGGATGCTCAAGGCTCATGAGCTCCATGAGACGGAAACGCGTACTGTAGCCAAAGGCCAGCTCCAGCACGGGGCTGACGGCGAACAGCAGGATCAGGGACAGGAGGCTGTTGATGGCCACGGCCCCCAGCTGCATGGGGAACTCGTTGGGCGAGATCTGCGCCAGCAGGGCCATGCCCAGCCAGATGAGCGACTGCCCCACCGTCAGGGGGATGATGCTCCAGACAACGTCCTGCCGGGTCTGGGCATTGGTCACCAGCCAGGTGGCCAGCATGCCGCCCAGGAAATGATACAGGAAGAAGGTGTAGTCCGCCTGGAACATGAGCATGGCAAAGAAACAGAGCAGCAGGCTCATGGTGCAGTAGCGGCGGGCGGCAAAGACCATGGCCACCAGCCCCACGCCCCCGGCGATGGGGAAGGCCACGGCATAGTTGGCCATCAGCGTCAGGCTGTCGAAACGGGTGGCAAGGCAGAACGCCCCCTTGGCCCCCACGCTGAACAGGAACAGCACCAGCGAGATGAGCAGCATGTCCTTGCAGCGCAGCGGCGTGCCGGGCTTGCCGCTGGGCGCCACGAAGAAGCCGATGGACAGGATCAGGGAGAACAGGAAAGCCCCCAGCACCACGCCCCAGCGGACGGGATCGGCAGCGCTCTTATACAGGGTCTGCAGTTTGAGCTGCTGCTCGCGGCTCACCCTGTCCCCCTTGCGCACCACCAGCTCGCCTTTCTGGATCTGGTAAAAGACGGGCTCCACATTGGCCACCACGGCTTCACCGCGGCGCTGGGTCGTCTCACGGTTGAGCGTCAGGGACGCCGGGACCGTCGCGGAAAGCAGGATGTTGATGGCCCGGCGGGAGTGGGCGTTGAGGGTATCTTCCTGCCGCAGCAGGGACGAGATCTCGGCCAGGAAGGACTGCACATCGGGCAGCGTGGTCACTTCGGGGCGCAGCAGTTCCGAACCGTTGTCGAGGTTGCGGATGACGACCCCGGCCCGTCCAGCTCTGGCGGAGCGGATGTCGCCCACGAGGCCTTCGGCCAGGCGATCCCGGATCAGCGGCATCAGGGTCTTGAGGAGGTACTGCTGCACTTCCGGCAAGGCCAGCTGGGGCAGCACCTCTTCGGCCACCCGGGGCGTCAGTTCTTCCACCAGACGGCGGACAGAGGCCTCCCCTCTCGGAAGGTCCGCCAGATCTTCCTCGGCTCTGGGCAGAGGACGCTGGGCGGCAACAGGCGCGGCAGGAGCGGGCGTGACCGGGGCTTCCCCGGCCTGTCCGACAGTAGGCGCGCTGTCCTCCGCTTCGGGAGCCGCCGGAGCGGCTTCTTCCGGCACAGGCTTGACGCTCTGCAAGCCCTTGTGGTCGGCCATCACGTTCAGATGATGCAGGATCCCAAGGATGCGGTTCTGGAACATCTCATAGGGCTGCATGCTCAGGTCGTAGACCGAGGGCTGGAGCATGAGCACCTGGCGCTGCCGGGCCTTACTGGCCTGCACGTCTTCCACCAGGATGTCGCGGTCAGCGATGACGTCACTGTCCGCAACCTGCCCCGCCACATAGACGCGGCTTTCCGGCGTCAGATTGGCACCGGCCAGCAACGAGAGGAAAAGCAGGGTCAGGATCAATACCAGCAGGCCGCGACCGCAGTGGTGACGCGTTCTCAGCGTCTGCCACAGGGCCACCATGCTGGAGGGTCTAGCTGTCTTTTTCGGCGTTGTCGTAGGCATTGACGATGGCTCCCACCAGAGGATGGCGCACCACGTCAGCCTTGCTGAAGTGGTGCACGGCAAGACCGGGGATCTTGTCCAGGATGGCCAGGGCATGGACGAGGCCCGAGCGGGCCCGCCCGGAAGACGGGTTGACGGGCAGGTCGATCTGCGAGGCATCGCCCGTGACCACCACGCGCGATCCAAAGCCCATGCGGGTCAGGAACATTTTCATCTGCTCGTGGGTGGTGTTCTGGGCTTCGTCCAGGATGATGAAGGCATCATTGAGGGTACGGCCACGCATGAAGGCCAGGGGGGCCACCTCGATGGTCCCCACTTCCAGCATGGATGCCACCTTGGGCTGGGGCACCATGTCGTGCAGGGCATCATACAGGGGACGCAGGTACGGATTGACTTTGTCCGCCAGGTCGCCGGGCAGGAAGCCCAGCCGCTCCCCCGCTTCCACGGCGGGACGCGTCAGCACGATGCGCTTGACCTGATGCTGCTGCAGCATGGAGATGGCCATGGCCACCGCAAGATAGGTCTTGCCCGTACCGGCAGGCCCCACGGCAAAGACCATCTCGTTTCGGCGCAGTATATCCAAATACTGCTTCTGGGCCACATTGCGGGCCGTCACCGTCTTGCGCGGCGTATTGACGAAGACAGCCTCCTGGAAGACCTGCCGCAGGTTGAGCCCGGGATCGGCCGCCAGCATGGCATAGGCCCGGGACATGTCCTGCTGGCTGATGCTGATGCCGTTGCGCAGCATATCATAGAGCTGCACGAAAAGCCGGTACAGGCACTGCAGGACAGCATGGTCCGGACTGGAGAAAAAAACAGAAGCACCGCGGCTGCCTATCTGGGCACCGCTGGCAGCGGCCAGCAGGTCCAAATGGGCATTGCGGGGACCAAACAGCTGATTGGCCAGTAAAGGATCATCGAAATCGATCCTTTCCTGAGAAGATGAATATGAAGCCATGATTTTTGCCTAGCGTATTTTGGGCTTTCTGTCCATGAAAGGGCTTCCGGCTCCGGCGCACTATTCCTTAAAGTATAACTTTAATAAAATTGGAGCTGCGTTCAAAAAAATAAGGGGGCACCCCAGGCGCCCCCCTTGCAGCTTTTTATGTTTCCGGACTAGCCAGCCAGCTTTTTGGCCAGCAGCTCATTGACCAGCGCGGGGTTGGCCTTGCCGCGGGTCGCGCGCATGACCTGGCCCACAAAGAAGCTGATGAGCTTGGTCTTGCCGCCACGGAAAGCCTCCACTTCGGCGGGATTGTCGGCCAGCACCTTGTCCACGGCCGCTTCCAGCGCAGAGCTGTCGGAGATCTGCACCAGGCCCTTTTCCTTGACGTAGGCTTCGGGCATGGCGCCGTTTTCCATCAGGTCGGCAAAGATGTCATTGGCGATCTTGGCACTGATGAGGCCCTTGTCCACGATGCTGACCAGCTCGGCCAGAGCTTCGGGCGTCATGGCACAATCCTGCACATGCAGGGAGCGGGCGTTGAGCTCGCGCAGCAGCGGGCCGAGGATGAAGTTGGCCACCTTGCGGGCATCGGCTTTGGCCGCCGCAGCCTCAAAGAAATCGGCCATGGCACGGCTCTGCACCAGCACTTCCGCCTCGGGTTCGGGCAGGCCCGTCATGGCGATGAAGCGCTGCATGCGGGCGGCAGGCAGCTCGGGCAGTTCCTGCTGCCAGCGGCTGAATTCCTCATCGGTGATGGTCACGGGCAGCAGGTCGGGATCAGGGAAGTAACGGTAGTCGTGCGCTTCTTCCTTGCCGCGCATGGAAGCCGTGATGTTCTTGGTGGCATCGTACAGGCGGGTCTCCTGCACGATCTCTTCCCCGTCCGCCAGGGCATCCTGCTGGCGGGCGATCTCGTAATCGATGGCTCGCTGCACATTGCGGAACGAGTTCAGGTTCTTGAGCTCGGTACGGGTGCCGAAGGTCGTGCTGCCCACAGGACGGATAGAGACGTTGGCATCACAGCGGAAGCTGCCCTCCTCCATGTTGCCGTCGCAGACGCCCAGATAGGTCACGATGCCGTACAGGGCCTTGAGGTAGGCCACGGCCTCGGCGGAAGAACGCATGTCCGGCTCGGAAACGATCTCCACCAGCGGCGTCCCGGCGCGGTTGAGGTCCACATAGCTGACGTTCTCGCCCTGGGCATGGATGTTCTTGCCCGCGTCGTTCTCCATGTGGATGCGCGTGATGCCGATGCGCTTTTCGGCACCGTCCACCGTGACCGTCAGATGCCCATGCTCGCAGATGGGCAGGTCGAACTGCGAGATCTGGTAGCCGGACGGCAGGTCGGGATAAAAATAGTTTTTGCGGGCGAAAATGGAATTGCGGTGGATACTGCAGTTGGTGGCAAGGCCCACCAGGCAGGCATAGTGCACGGCCTGCCGGTTAAGCATGGGCAGGGCACCGGGCATGCCGCCGCAGACTTCGCAGACATTGCTGTTGGGAGCCTGCCCGAAACTGGTGGGGCAGGAGCAGAAAAGTTTGGTGGCCGTAGCCAGTTGTACGTGGACTTCCAAGCCGATGACGGCTTCATATGCAGGCATGAAAAACTCCGTGAACCAGATGTTAGGAACGGCTGATGGTCGCGTCGAAATATTTGCCGACGCCGTACTCGCCACGCCGTGTAAAGCGGGCCGGATCGGGCCCGATGATCTGCATTTCCCTGTTTTGCCGCTGCACGTCCAGGGCTATGCGCATCTCCTGGGTGCAGCCGGTAGAAAAAGTGGCGTCCTTGCCGGACCAGATGGGCGGGACCTTGCGTCCCATGAGCCGGAAGCTTTCTTCGATATCAGCAAATGTCTGGAAACGCCAGACGTCGATGAAGCCGCTCCGCTGCACGCGCTCCCACATGAACATGAGGTCGTCCCCGTCCATGCCCTCCACGAAATGCTCGGCAGGATTGACGATCAGGACGTTGTCCAGGCGTTTGCGCAGATCGCCCACAAAGGTCCGTGCCAGTGAGATGGCGGTCTGGGTCTCGCCGGGGATGCTGCCGATGATGCAGCTGTAGAACATGACCGTACGGCCGTTCATGCGGGCCTCGCGCATGCGGGCGATGATGCCGTCCGCATGGGCCGCCACGTCCTGCTCGGTCAATTTTTTTACCCCGGGCGCATGCCGGCGCAGGGCCAGATGCATGTCCGCGCCGTCATGCCAGTAGCAAAGGATATCGCGGGTGAACTCGCAGCTGGTGCCCAGCAGCATGTCGGCCGAACGCCAGCCCTTGGCCAGGATAAGGTCCGCTTCCTTCCAGGCACGGGAAAAACTGATGGAGACCCGGTACAGGTTGAGCCGCTCACGCGTCCCGTCGCTGATGACCAGCAGACGGTGCTCGCGCAGATGGCGCAGCAGCTGGCTCTTGCTCAGGTGGGCGTCACGAACGATATAGTCCTGCTTCAGCTCCTCACGCAGGACAGGATCCTCTTCCACGTCATCCAAGGTGGGCGCATAGAAGAAGAAACCGTCCTTGACGGCAAAAATGACACGATGCTGCATGCGCAGCAGCTTGCGCACCACCGCCAGATCGAAGACCACCCCGCCGTCGGCATCACACAGATACAGGATGGTCCGCGGCCGGGAGGCCAGGTCATCCAGGTAGCTTTCCAGCTCCGTAGCCTTCTGCTCCGCGCGGTGGAACTCTTCTTCCAAAAATATCCTGTCGGGGACGGCGGTCTTCAGCTCCAGCGTATAGGCGGAAAGGAACAAATGACGGACCAGGCTGCAGGCATCCAGCCGGGCCCGGGCCGCCTCGAGCGTATCCGGCAGCGGAGCTACCGGCATGCCTTCAAGGGCGGTACGCACGCTCTCCGAGCGCAGAATCTCGCGCTGCAGGATATTGAGCGCATGGCGGCGCTGCCGCCAGGGATCGCCATCGCCCAGCCCCTGGGCCAAGACGATGTTGGTCATGCGCTTGATGAGACGCGGCGGCAAAAGCGTATGCTGGGCAACCGCACTGCGGAAGCGGTAACGACAGAACAGCAACAGCGCCCGGCGCTGCATCCTGTCCGTCACGAGGGACCGTACAAGGCGCACGAGGATGCGCCAGGCGCGATTGTACTCTTTTTGCAGCCGTCGGGGCATGGTCGGCTCGCACAGCAAGGCGAACATGGCGTCCGAACAGGGAAGATACACGCTGCCGGGGCCGCCGGCTACCATGAATTTCAGCTGTTCAGGACTGGCAACGATGTGCGGATTGAGGCCATGGACAAGGTTGTTGTCGATGAACAGATTGTACAGCCATGCGTCGAAGCAGGCATCTTTTCCCAGCCGGACATCAGCCATGCGGCGCGGCGCGTTCCCATTCATGCGGGCCTCACTTGTGTTTGGCGCCCGATGCCATATCCGTCACGAAGCCGCGCGTCCGCAAGCGTTCAAAAAACGGCATTTCCTTGCCCACAAAGCAGACGGCGTCTTCCAGCCCCGTCACCTCCACCCGGTCCCCCACCTGGAGCAGCAGGCCTTCCTGACCGTCCACCGTGATGTAGGTCTCGGTGGTACCGGGCAGCAGGTCGATACAGAAGCGGGTCTTATGGGGAAAGACCATGGGGGGGATGGTATTCAGGAAAGGACAGATGGGCGTGAACACCATGCAGTTGAGGCTCGGGTACAGCAGCGGGCCTCCGGCGGAGACGCTGTAGCCCGAACTGCCGATGGGGGTGGAGATGATCACGCCGTCACTGCGCAGACGGCACATCTCCTGCCCGTCCACGCCGATGTCCATGTTGACGAGCCGCGAGAGGGCCGCCCGGCTGAGGACGACGTCATTGACGGCCACGCCCTTGGCGAGCGTGCTTTCATTGCGTACGACTTTCCATTGCAGGGCCATACAGGTACGCTCGGGAGTGATGCCTGCCAGGGAATCGGCAAGGCCCTTCTCCCACTGCTCCGGCTGGATGTCGGCCAAGAAGCCGACCCGGCCGAAATTGATGCCCAGCAGGGGGATGCCCCGGCCTGCCACCCGACGGGCCACACCCAGCATGGTGCCGTCCCCTCCCAGGACAACGGCAAAATCCAGATCGGGAAGAGCATAGGCGGGATCGTCAAACCCTCCGCTGATGGCCGTGACAGAGTGTCCCCTGGCGCGCAGCCAGGCACCGATTTCAGCTTCAAGACGTGCCGCACGGTCACTGTTGGCCTTGCGGACCACGAGAATATGGCGGGCTTTGCTTTGCATCCTTTTTCTCTACGTTATAGGCGCGCGCAGTGCAAGTGGGAAGAGGCTTTTTATCTTGTCAGGGCAGTTGCTTTGTCTTAAAAATGGTACGGCCGCAGGCCATCAGGACGACACCATGCAGACAGCGCAGGACATCATAACGACATACAGCCGGACAGGCGCCCGCCTGCGCGAGGTCTTTTTCCAGGAAAGAACGCCCCTTTTGCAGAAGGCGGCCCTGCATATGGCCCGCTGCCTTATCCATGACGGCAAGGTGCTCGTCCTGGGCGAAGGGGCCGCCGGTATTTGTGCCCGTGCCGCAGCCCAGGCCCTGCTTGACCGGCTCGATCTCGACCGGCCGGCGCTGCCGGCCATCTTGCTGCCGGCCGGGAGCCCGGGGGGGCAGACGGCGGACAGAGCGGCCCTGCGGCAGCTCGAGGCTCTGGCCCGGCCCGGGGATGCGCTCCTGACATTCCTCCCCGACACAGCACAGACGGCCATGGGCCCCGTGCTGGCACTGGCGCAGGAGACCGGCATGTCCTGCATCACTCTTTGCGGGCGTCCTGTCGCGGGTCTGTCCCTGCCCGGGCTCGTGATCGATGTCCCGGATGCTTCCGGGGCCCCTGCCTCCCTTGTCCATGAACTGCTTTTTGCCGCCGGCCATCTTGTCTGCAGGCTGGTGGATTACTATCTTTTCGAAAACGTGACGGCGATCCAGACCGTCGATCCGCAGTAAGAGGTTACACGACCATGCCCATCTACGAATACACTTGCACCAAATGCGGCAAGGATTTTGAGGAACTTGTCTTTGGCGATGACCTGCCCGCCTGCCCCCATTGCGGCGCGGCCGAGACCCGCAAGCTGATGTCCCGCTGCGCTCACTGCAGCGGCGGCAACGGCGGCGATGACTCCTTCGCTCCTTCCATGCCCGCCTCTTCCGGCGGCTGCGCCGGCTGCTCCGGCGGTAACTGCGCCACCTGCGGCCACTAGGAGACGCCATGCGCAAAAATCTTGTCATCGCCACCCGCGGCAGTCAGCTGGCCCTCTGGCAGGCCGAACACGTCAAAGCCTGCCTGGAGTCCCTGGAACCGGGCCTGAACATCAGCCTGCGCGTCATCAAGACCCGCGGCGACATCATCCTGGATGTCCCCCTGTCCAAGGTGGGCGGCAAGGGCCTGTTCGTCAAGGAGATCGAGGAAGCCCTGCTGGACGGTTCCGCCGACCTGGCCGTGCACAGCATCAAGGACGTGCCCATGGTCCTGCCCGAGGGCCTCGTTCTGGGCTGCGTGCCCCAGCGTGAGATCTGCGTGGACTGCCTGCTCTCCAACCGCTACGCCTCTCTGGACGAACTGCCCCAGGGGGCCCGCGTGGGCACCAGCAGCCTGCGCCGCCAGGCCCAGCTGCTCAATCTGCGTCCCGACCTGGAGATCCTTTCCCTGCGCGGCAATGTGGATACCCGCCTGCGCAAGATGAAGGAAGGCGAATACGACGCCATCGTGCTGGCCTCCGCCGGGCTCAAGCGTCTGGGTCTTTCCGCGGACCGCATGCACCATTTCGAGGCGGCCTCCTTCGTGCCCGCCGTGGGCCAGGGTGCCCTGGGCATCGAATGCCGTGGTGATGACAGTGAAGTGCTGGAACTGCTGTCCCGCATGGAACACCGCCCCACCCGCATCTGTGTGGAAGCCGAGCGCGGTTTCCTGGCCGGTCTGGACGGCGGCTGTCAGGTGCCCATCGCCGGTCATGCGGAGATGCTGGACGACGAGCGCTTCATCCTGGACGGCCTGGTGGCCGAAGTGGACGGCAGCGTCATCCTGCGCGAACAGCAGGAAGGTACGGCCGCCACGGCACGCGAAACGGGCTTTGCCCTGGCCCGTCATCTTCTGGACAAGGGCGGCAAGGACATCCTTGACCGCCTGTATGCTGAAAACCGGTAGTAATGATGCCCAAGATCCTTCCTCTGCCCACATCGCGACTGCACGCGACGTTCGATCCCGAACGCATCCCCTGGCAGGACAGCCGGGAGATCCCCTTGCCCCGCAACGGGGCGGGCAGCCGCAACGCTTTCCAGCCTCGCGCCATGCAGGCTCTGGACATGGCCCTGAACATCAGGGCCTGTGGCTACAATGTCTATGTCTCCGGCGATGCCAATCTGGGGCGCAGCTATACCCTGCTCTCCTATCTTGGCCCGCAGGCCCGCAAACGGCCGACGCCGCCGGATCTGGTCTATGTCCACAACTTTGATGACCCTGACCGGCCGCGCCTGCTTTCCCTGCCTGCCGGTCAGGGCAAAAAGTTCAAGCAGTGCGTGACCTCCACCGTGGACGCCATCCTGCATGAACTGCCCCGCCGCTTCGAAGCCGCGCCCTTCGTCAAGCAGCGTGCCCGGCTGGTGGACAGCTTCCAGAAGGTCCGCAGCGGCCTGCTGAGCAAGATGACCTCCGTGGCCCAGCACAAGGGCTTCCATCTCGACATGGACGAAGGCGGCAGCCTGACCCTGTATCCGCTGGTCAAGGGCAAGCGGCTGAGCGAGGAAGAGTTCGAACATCTGGACGACAGCCTGCGCATGACCCTCAAGCGGCGCGGGGAGACCCTGGTTCAGAGCATGGCCAGCTTCATGCGCCAGTTGAGCAAGGCCGAGGAAAGCTTCCATGACGACGAGCGCAACCTGGAACAGACCGTCATGGCCCAGGTGCTGGACGCCCTGCTGCTCCCGGCCCAGAAAAAACTGCTCAAGGCCTGCCAGAGCGAGGCCCTGGAACAGTACTTTGTCAGCCTGCGCGCGGACATCCTGAAGAACACCGAAGCCTTCCTGCCCCGGGAGGCCGGCCAGTCCGGCCCGGATGTCCCCCATGCGCCCCTGCCGCCGCAGGGCGATCCGCTGTACCGCTATGACGTCAATGTCTTCGTGGACAACAGCCAGCTCAGCGGCGCCCCCATCGTGGTGGAAGACCATCCCACCGCGTCCAACCTGCTGGGCTGTATCGAGCGGGAATCCGAGCTGGGCGCTCTGGTGACGGATTTCACCCTTGTGCGGGCCGGGAGCCTGCACAAGGCCAACGGGGGCTTCCTCGTCCTGCGGGCGGAAGACCTGCTGCAGCATCCCAATGCCTGGGAAGGTCTGCTGCGGGCCCTGCGGGCCAATTCCCTGCGCATCGAAGACGGCGCGGAGACCCCGGATGCCGCCATCCGCACCAAGGGCATCAACCCCGAGCCCCTGAAGCTGGATCTCAAGGTCGTGCTTATCGGTACGGAAGACCTGTACGAAGCCCTGGTCCTCAATGAGGACCGCTTCGCCAAGCTGTTCCGCATCAAGGCCCAGATGGCCGAACGCATGGACCGCAATGCCGCCGGCGTCCGTTTCTATCTGTCGGTCATCGCCCGCATCGCGGAAGAATCCGGCCTGCGGCCCTTCGACCGCACGGCTCTGGCCTGGCTGGTGGATCTGGGCTCGCATCTGTGCGAGGACCAGCGCCGCCTGTCGCTCAAGTTCCCGCTGCTGCGCGAGCAGATGATCGAGGGGGACGCCCTGGCAGGCATGGAAGGCGCCGAGATCGTCACCGGTGATATCATGGAGCGTTCCTATGCGGCGCGCACCTATCGGGCCAATCTGGTGGAAGAGATCTTCATGGAAGAGTACGACCGCGAGATGATCAAGGTCTGTACTTCAGGCAGTGCCATCGGTCAGGTCAACGGCCTGTCGGTCACCGGCTACGGTGATTTTGAATTCGGCCTGCCCCACCGCATCTCCTGTACCGTGGGCGTCGGTCATGAAGGCATCATCGACCTGGAGCGGGAAGCCGAACTGGGCGGCCCCATCCATACCAAGGCCATGATGATCCTCAAGAGCTACCTGACCAATCTCTTTGCCCGCAAGAAACCTCTTGTTCTGGCCGGGTCGCTCTACTTTGAACAAAGCTATGCCGGTATCGAAGGCGACTCCGCTTCCGGTGCGGAGCTGGTGGCCCTGCTCTCCGCCCTTGCCGATGTGCCCGTGCGGCTCGACCTGGCCTTCACGGGCGCGGTCAGCCATTCCGGGCAGATCATGGCCGTGGGCGGCGTGACGCGGAAGATCGAAGGTTTCTTCAAAGTCTGCGCACGGCATGGTCTCACGGGCAGTCAGGGGGTCATCATCCCCCACGACAATGTGGATCACCTGATGCTCTCCCCGGATGTGCTCCAGGCCGTGGAAAAGGGACAGTTCGCCATCTATGCCGTCCGCAGTATCGAAGAGGCCCTGACCCTGCTCACGGGGCTGCCCGTGGGACGCCGCCGCAAGGACGATACATTCACGCCCGGCAGCCTCTACGATATGGTGGATCGCCGTCTGGAACGGTTGGGCGATTATGCCCAGAACTCCTTCCGTCGGACGCGTAAAGGATAGGCGTCATGCATTGACTTGCCTTCATTGAGCGAGTAAACAGTTCTGGCCGATTGTGAAAAAGACGCTTAACCCCCGCAATGACCATGACTGCAAAAAATAAAAAAGAAGCCCTGCTCCAGGCCGCCAAGGAACTTTTTGGTGAATGTGGCTATGTGGAAACCACCTTCAAGAAGATTTCCGACCGGGCTGGTGTGGCCCTTGGACTGCTGACGCATCACTATGGCAACAAGGAAAAACTGTTCCTGGCCTCGGGACTCGATGTGCTGGAACATTTTCTGGTCAAGCTGCGCCAGGCCACGGCTGATGCGGCCTGCGGCTATGATGCCGTCATGCACTTCTGCAAGGCCTATCTGGACTTCTCTGTGGACAAGGACTCCAACTGGCTGGTGCTGGTGCGCTGCTCCCCGTACAGCGATATGAAGACCAAGACGGACAGGGAACAGATGGATTCCATGTTCGCCCAGGTGCATCGTGAACTGGAAGAGCAGATCCAGCGCGGCATCCGCGACGGCAGCATCGTCAATGTGGACAGCAAGGCCACGGCGCAGGTCATCATCTCCCTGATGGTGGGTGCCAACCGTACCCGCGTGCTGACCCCCTATGCCCTGCCGGAGCTCTATGACGAGACCCTGGATTTCGTCTCCCGCTCCATCCGCAAGAACTAGTCCTTCCCTCCCCGCTAAAAAATCAGAACCACCCGCAAAGCGGGTGGTTTGCTCTGGCCCTGTAAGGGCCTGTTACCGGCTGCGCCTAAAGACGCTGGCTTTCACGCTGTTCAAGCCCAGTGCCCTTGCCTCCTTGGCTACCCCTTAAAGGGGTCTTGATATTCGCGTGAT
>NZ_JBNPNC010000046.1:0-22394 GCF_050314315.1 Desulfovibrio sp. SGI.102
TATTTAGCGCAGACTATAAAAAATTTACCCGCACTTGCCTTGTCCGCAAAGAGCATTTGAATTTTTTTGCCCCCTGGCCTACACATCATCCCAGACAACCAAGCAAAGGAATGCCCATGCCGACGAACCGTACCTCTGATGCCGCAGCGCGCGGCAAAGGCCGCCCGCGTGCCTTCGATCGGGGCCTGGCCCTGCACCGTGCGCTGGAGGTCTTTTGGCAGCAGGGCTACGCCCCGGCCTCTGTGGCATCCCTGTGCAAGGCCATGAAGATCAATCCCCCCAGCCTCTACGCCACGTTCGGCAACAAGGCCACGCTCTTTCTGGAAGCCCTGCGCCATTACGAGCAGACCTACTGGGAGGCCCCGGCCCAACGCTTTCTGGCCGCTCCCGACATCTATGCGGCGGTCGAGGATTTTTTCCAGGAAGCCGCACAAATCCTGCTTTCGCCGGAAACGCCCTGCGGCTGCATGGTGGTCCTGGCGGCCGTGAACATCGCGGCGGACGAGAAAGAGATCATCGAGACCGTCCGCCAGCTCCGCCTGGCCACCAAGCAGATGTTTGCCGAAAGGCTCCGCCGGGCCATACGCGACAAGCAAATCCCCCCGGATACCGATGTCCCGGCTCTGGCCGGTGCGCTGAACACCCTGCTCGAAGGCCTGTCCCTGCAGGCCCGGGACGGGCTCTTCCAGTCCGAGCTCAAAGCCATCGCGGCCCACGCCGCCCGCATGCTGCCGCCGCGCCTCCCATAGGCCCGCCAGACCTGCTCCTTCTTCCCGCTGTCCGTACGTCTTAGTCCTGTTGCCACTTTTCCTGCCGGCTGTCCCTGGGCAGCAGGTGCGACAAGGGTATTGACATTTTCTTAGTGATCATTACAAAAATATGCATACGGACACGACAGCGATCATCCGTCCGCCGAAAGAAAACAAAGGCATGACCGCCCTTCCTCGCCAGCGAGCCCGGACAGCGACTTCAGCCACGGCAGACGCCAAAGGCACGGTCCGGCCTGCCCCGACAGGATACGCGTAGAGCCATGCCCACCATCAATACAACCACAGTGCCGCCTATGCGGTACAGGAGGGAACACCATGAGCAAGAAAATCCTCATTCTCAACGGAAGTCCCCGCAGCAAGGGCAATACGGCCATGCTGTGTGATGCTTTGAGCGCCGGTGCCCGGAGCGCGGGCCATCAGGTGACCCGGTTCGACCTCCACAAGCTGGATATCCACGGCTGTCTGGGCTGTGTGAAGGGCGGTAAGGACCCCGCAAGCCCCTGCGTGCAAAAGGACGATATGGGGCTCATCTACCCCGCCTACCGGGAAGCCGATATCGTCGTGCTGGCATCGCCCATGTATTACTGGGGCTTTTCCGGCCAGCTGAAAACGGCTTTTGACCGCCTTTTTGCCGTGGCCGAATGCTTCCCCGGCTATGCCAATCCGCACAAAGAGTGCGCGCTCATCATGGCGGCCGAAGGCAATAGCGCTGACAACTGGAAACCGGTGCTGGATTACTACCACGCGCTCCTGGGCTTCCTTGGCTGGCAAGATCGCGGACAGGTCCTGGCCGGCGGTGTGTTCGAAGCCGGAGCCGTGGCCGGGCAGCCTGTTCTGGATCAGGCGTTCCGCTTTGGGGCTTCGCTGTAGATAGGAGCCAGGTACATCCGTTTTCCCCGTGACGCCGTACCCGCTGCGGCGTCACGGCCGTTTTACGACACATGCGCTATCCCGCTCCTGCCCCGCTACACCATCCCGAACCATGATGGCCATCCGGTACACCAATCTGGAAGCATCATCGCAGAGCTTTCCCGCCCTCTTCCATAAGAATAACGACACACTGCCGTATATCTTCTTGCCCGTCTGCCAAAGGCCGGCGCCAGCACGCCTGCCTGTTCCCCATCAGACAGGCCTTTCCTTCCCGAACATTTCTTGTGCGACTGGCGGCGCCGCCCCGACCCGCCACTTCCCCTCTTGCACAGCACGCCGATTTTCTGCATTCTTGTCGCGATCTTCCCGACCTTTCTGACTGCTGTTCAGCAGGATATCCCATGGAAACGATTCGCTGGAACATGAGCCCCGCAGAGATCGAGCAGGAGAGCTTCCGCCGCATCGAAGCCGAATGCGACCTGCACCGTACCCTGTCCGCCCCGCACTGGCGCGTGGCACGCCGCCTTATCCACACCACGGCGGACATGCACATCGCGGATACCCTTGTCTTCCGCCATGATCCGGTGGCCGCCGGACTGACCGCCCTGCACCGCAAGGCACCCATCTTCTGTGATTCCCAGATGCTGCGCTCCGGCCTGTCCCTGCCCAAACTGCGCACGCTCCATCCGGGCTACGGGCCTGAAGACCTGCACTGTTACATCACGGATCCCGATGTGGTGGAGCGGGCCCGCACCGAAGGCCATACCCGCGCCCTGTGCAGCGCCGAAAAAGCCCGTCCCCTGCTGGATGGCGGTATCGTGCTCATCGGCAACGCGCCCTTGGCCCTGGCCCGCATCGCCCGCTATATCCTTGAAGAAGGCGTCCGCCCGGCTCTGGTGGTGGGCATGCCCGTGGGCTTCGTCAACGTGGTGGAATCCAAAGAGCTCCTGGGCCGCTGCCCTGTGCCCCAGATCGTGCTGGAAGGCCGTCGCGGCGGCAGCGCCCTGGCCGTCACCACCCTGCATGCCGTCATGGAGAGCGCCTAGACCGCCATGGGCCGCAAAGACCACACGTCCCTGCGCTGGGGCTATTCCACCGGCGCCTGCGCGGCCGCGCTGGCCGTGGCCTGCTGGCGGTCCCTGCGGACGGGCACGCCACCGGCCGTGGTGCCCGTGCTGTTCGGTGACGGCAAGGAGCGCCTCCTGCCCCTGCGGCCGCCCGCTCCGGGCCGCATGGCCGAGATGGTCAAGGACGGCGGCGACGACCCCGACTGCACGCATGGTGCGGTGCTCTTTGCCCGCCTTTCCGCCTGCGCGCCCGAAGATGCCCGGCCGGAGGACCATCGCCTCGACGCAGGCGCAGCGGTGCTCATCCTGCGTGCCGTGGAAGGTATCGGCCGCTGCACCCGGCAGGGCCTGGACTGCCCGCCCGGCAAATGGGCCGTCACCGGCGGCCCGCGTCGCCTGCTGGCCGAGAACCTGGCCCGCGCGGGCATGACCGACGGCTGCTGGCTGCTGGAACTGGGCGTGGAGAACGGCGCGGAGCTGGCCCGCCACACCCTCAATCCCCGGCTGGGCGTGGAAGGCGGCATCTCCATCCTGGGCAGCACGGGTCTGGTGCGGCCTTACAGCCACGCCGCCTATGTGGAGACCGTGCGCCTGTGCGTACGGGCCCGGCAACGCAGCGGCGGCCGCGAGATGGTCTTCTGTACCGGCGGCCGCACCCAGGCGGGAGCCCGCCGCCAGCTGCCCCACTGGCCGGAAAGCGCCTTCGTCTGCATCGGGGATTTCATCGCCGACAGTCTGGGCATCGCCGCCCGTCACCGGATGCAGGAGGTGGTCGTGGCCTGCATGGCGGGCAAGCTCTGCAAGTATGCCGCCGGCTTCGCCAACACCCACGCCCATCAGGTGGAACAGGATATGGCCCTGCTGCGCCGTCAGGTGCAGGCCTGCCTGCCCGGAGAGACCGCCCTGCACGAGGCCCTGCATCACAGTGCGTCCGTGCGCGAGGCCCTGCTCTCCATCCCCGAAGCCGGGCGCCAGCCCGTGCTGCATGGGCTGGCCCGGGCGGCCCTGGAACACTTTTCCCGCCGGGCTCCCGGCGTGCCGTCCCTGCATCTGCTGGTCTTCGACTTTGACGGCGCCTTCCTGTTCAAGGAAAGCCTGCGGCACGCTCCCGGCACGGTGGCGGCCCCTCTGCCGTCCCCGGACGACGGCACGACCGACAGCCCGGAAGACACTTCTTCTGACGGACAGGCCCCGGACATCGGCCTGCGCTATTTCATCGACAGGCCCTGACCGCCCTGCGGCCGGAGCCCCTTACCTCTCCCTGTGAGTTTGCCCATGAACATGCCCTTTGTGGAAATCGTCGGCGCCGGTCCCGGTGCGGAAGACCTCATCACCGTGCGCGGCCTGCGGGCCCTGCAGCAAGCCGATCTGGTGGTCTATGCCGGTTCGCTGGTGGCTCCTGCCCTGCTGCGCCACTGCCGCCCGGACTGCCTTTGCCGGGACAGTGCTTCCATGGATCTGGCGGAACAGGTGGCCGTCATGAGCGAGGCCGCGCTGGCGGGCAAGCGCGTGGTGCGCCTGCACACCGGTGATCCCGCCCTTTACGGCGCCATCGACGAACAGATCCGGGGGCTGGCCCAACGGGGCATCACCGTGCGCATCACCCCCGGCGTGAGCAGCGTGTTCGCCGCTGCCGCGGCCCTGGGCTGCGAACTGACCGGCCCGGAAACGGCCCAGAGCGTCGTCCTGACCCGCACGCCCGGCCGCACGCCCATGCCTGCTGGCGAGCAGGCCGCCGCTTTTGCCCGCACGGGGGCCACGCTGGCCTTTTTCCTCAGTACGGGCAAAGTGGCCGATCTGATGGCGGAACTGCAGGATGCGGGCGGTCTTGCGCCGGATACGCCCGCCGCGGCCGTCTACCGCGCCTCCTGGCCTGACGAGCAGGTCGTGCGCGGCACGGTGGCCGATCTGGCCCGCAAGGTGGAAGAAGCTGGCTTCCGGCGGCAGTCCCTTATTTTGGTGGGCCGTGCCCTGGCTGCTTCCGCAACGGTCTCGCGCCTGTACGACGGCTCTTTTTCCCACGGCTACCGCAACAGCCTGCCCGACGAGGCCTTCCACGGCACCTGCGCCCTCTATGCCGCCAGCCCGGCGGGACTGGCCCAGGCGCGTACGCTGGCCGCCGCACTGACACAGGGCGACGCCCCCGCTCCCGTGATCTTCGCCGCCTGCCCGGCCGATGACCAGCAGCCCGCCCCGCAGCCCGTGGCCGACATGGCCGCTGCTCTGGCTGATGCCCTGCCCCGCTTCGATGCCCACATCATCCTGGGCACGCCCCGTCAGGTCTTGCCCCTGCTGCCCGCCGCCACCGGGGACGCTGCCGTCATCTGCTGCGCCGAGAGCGGCCGCCATGCCGTCTGCCTGCTGGACGGCCCGGATCATGCCGGTGACCGTCTGACCCGGCGCGTGGCCCGCATCACCGGCGGGCTGGCCATCACCGGCCCGACTGAAGCGGAGAAAGAAAACGACACGCCTGCTGCGGTCTCTCCGGCAGCTACCACGGCATCCGCGGTCCCCTCGTCCCCGCACGGCGAGGTGCTGGTGGTGGGCCTGGGCTCCGGCGACCCTGCCCAGCTCACGCCCGAAGTGGATGCGGCCCTGCGCCGCTGCGATACTGTGGCCGGGTACAGCAAATATGTGGATTTCATCCGCGACCGCATCCACGGCAAGCGCCTCATCGAGACCGGCATGAAGGGCGAGGTGGAACGCTGCCGCGACGCCCTGGCCGCTGCCGCTGCCGGGGCCACGGTCTGCATGGTCTGCTCCGGTGACCCGGGCATTTTGGCCATGGCCGGGTTGCTGTTCGAGCTGCGCGCCCGCGAACAGGCCTTCCGCGACCTGCCCATCCGGGTGCTGCCCGGCATCACGGCTGCCAGCACGGCCGCTGCGGCGCTGGGGGCCCCCCTGCAGAACGGTTTTTCGCTGGTCAGCCTCTCCGACCTGCTGGTGCCCGCTGACGAAGTGCGCCGCAACCTGCGGGCCGTGGCGCAGTCGGCCCTGCCCGTGACTCTGTACAATCCTGCCGGGCGCAAACGCCGCCGGCTGCTGGCCGAGGCCCTGGACATCTTCCGCGAGGCCCGCGGCGGTGACATCCTCTGCGCCTTCGTGCGTCATGCCGGCCGCCCGGAAGAGACGCGCTGGATCGGCCGTCTGGCCGACCTGCCCGCCGATGACGTGGATATGTCCACGCTGGTGCTCATCGGCAGCGCACGCACGGTCACGGATCAGGGCGCGCTGTTCGAAGCCCGCGGCTATGCGGAAAAATATCTGGACAAGGACGCCCCCGCGTCCACCGCGGACGGTCGCTGATGCGGGACTTCCACGCCTTTTGTCTGGCCGCTCCCCGCTCCGGCGAGGGCAAGACCGCCGTGGCCGTGGCCCTGATGCGGGCCCTTGTCCGCCGGGGCCTTGCCGTGCAGGGCTGCAAATGCGGGCCGGATTACATCGACCCCACCTTCCATGCACTGGCTACCGGTCGCCCGGCCTGCAATCTGGATACCTGGATGATGGGCGAGGCCGGTGTGCGCGCCCAGTGGCGGGCCGCCGTGCAGGGAGCCGACGCCGCTGTCTGCGAGGGTGTCATGGGCCTGCTGGACGGCCGCTCCCCGGACGACCTTTCCGGCAGCACGCTGGATTGTGCCCGTGTGTTGCACCTGTCCGTGCTGCTGGTGGTCAACGTGCGGGGCATGGCCGCCTCGCTGACAGCGCTGGTGGAAGGTTTCCAGCAACAGGCGGCACGTCATGGCGTCCGGCTGGCGGGCGTCATCGCCAACAATGCCGGCAGCCCGCGCCATGCGGATATTCTGCGTCAGGCGCTGGAAAAGGCCGGGCTGCCACCCCTGCTGGGCGCCCTGCCCCGCCACGAGGCCTGCCGCATCCCCGAACGGCAGCTGGGCCTGCTGCCCGCGGCTGAAAGCGACTGCGATACGGTGTGGACGGATCGTCTGGCGGAACTGGCGGAAAATCATGTGGATCTGGACCGCCTGCTGGCTCTGACGCGCCGGCCCCGGCCGCTGGGGCCGCCCCTGCCCGCCCCCGGACAGCGGCAGCGGCGACTGGCTGTGGCCCGGGACGAGGCGTTTTGCTTTTATTACCGCGCCAACGAGGACACCCTGCGCGCCCGCGGCTGGGAGATCGTCCCCTTCTCGCCCCTGCGGGATACGGCCCTGCCGCCGCAGCCGGATGCCCTGTATCTGGGCGGCGGCTACCCGGAAGCCTTCGCCGCCCAACTGTCCGCCAATACGGCCATGCGTAGCGCCATCAGGAACTTCGCCGCCGCGGGCGGCGAGATCTACGCCGAGTGCGGCGGTTACATGTATCTGTGTGCCGGACTGGAAGCCGCCGCCGAGGGGCACGGTCTGGATGGGGAGTGCCGCGTCTGGCCCATGTGCGGCGTGCTGGAGGCCACGGCCCGCATGGGGCAGGGCCTGCGCTCGCTGGGTTACCGCGATGTCCGCTTCACGGGAGGCGCGCCCCTGGGCCTGCCTCTGGAGACCTGCCGGGGCCACGAGTTCCACTGGTCGCACATCGAGCTGCACCGGCCTTATGCGCCCCTCTACGACGTCACGGACCGTACGGGCACCCGTCCCGAGGGCGTGCATCACGGCAATGTACGGGCGGGCTATGTGCATCTTTACTGGGGCGGTCTGGCCGATGCCGCCGCTGGCGGGAATATGGATATGGAAACGGCCCCTGCCGCTCCTGCCCCCCACAGTCCTGCCGGACAGGTGATCCTGCTCAACGGCCCCTCCAGTGCGGGCAAGAGCACCCTGGCCCGCGCCCTGCAAGAAAAGCTGCTGGCCGACCACCGCCGCCACAGCATCATCCTGTCCATGGACGATCTGCTGCGGGCCTGTCCCGGCCGTCCGGGGGCCCTGCTGCAGGGCATGGCCGCCACGGGCCTGCCCCTGACCGCCATCCTGCACGCGGCCACGGCCGAAGCCGCGCACGCCGGGGCATGGGTCATCGTGGACCATGTGCTGGGTGAGCGCCCGGACTGGATAGACGACCTGTGGCGGCGCCTGCGGGGTATCCCCGTCCTGCCCGTGCAGGTCTGCTGCGAACTGGGCGAACTGGAACGCCGGGAAAAGGGCCGTACCGACCGCACGCCGGATTGGCCCCATGCCGCCCGGCAGGCGCGGGACATCCACGCGCCCCTGCCCGGCGAGCTGCGTATCGATACCAGTTGCACCAGTCCCGAGCACTGCGCGGCCCGCATCCTTTCCGCTCTTGGCCTTCACGGCAAGGCCATGCCGTCACCGACCCTTGAGGAGGACTCCCATGAAGCCTGAGGCACACGGCGGCGACCGGCTGCGCATGGCCGCACTGGCCGGGCGCGCCCCTGACAGCCTGCTGGATTTCAGCGTCAACGTCCGTCCCGAAGGCGCACCGGAATTCCTGCGTCTGGCGCTTTGTCGCGCCCTGGACCATATCTCGGCCTATCCTTCCCCCCATGCGGAAGAGGCCATGGAGGCCGCCGCCCGCGTCTACGGCCTGCCTGCGGACTGCTTCGTGTTCGGTAACGGCACCAACGAGCTCATCCACCTGCTGGCCCGTGTCCTCAAGGAAGACGGCACTTCCTGCGCGGCCGTGATCGAACCGGCCTTCAGCGAATACGCCCTGGCCTGCGGACTGGCCGGGCTGAAGGTACGCCATCCGGACTGCGGCGTGCGCCGCGGCGGGGACAGCGACGAGGACATGCTCCGGCAGCTGCTCTCCCTGCTGGCGGACGTCCCGGCCCGGGCAGCCGTCTGGCTGGCCAATCCGGGCAACCCTTCCGGATCTTTCCTGCCGCCCACTTCCTGCCGCCGTCTGCTGGAGGCCCGCCCCGACCTGCTCTGGATCATCGACGAAGCCTTTGCCGCCTATGCGGGCCCCGACGACGTCTCTTCCCTCATCACGCAGCTGCCGGACAATGCCGTGCTGCTGCGCTCCCTGACCAAGTTCCATGCCGTGCCCGGCGTGCGCCTGGGCTATATGGTCACACGGGCGGAACGGGCACGGCGATGGCGCAGACAGCTGCCCGCCTGGAGCGTCAATGCCTTTGCCCTGGCCGCCGCACAGGCCGTGCTGGCGGATACGTCGGACTTTGCCGACCGGACACGGGACGAGAACCGCCGCCGCCGCGAACATCTGTGCGCCTGCCTGCGCGACGTACCCGGCATCACGGTCTTCCCCTCGCTGGCCAACTATGTGCTGTTCCGCTGTGAACAGGCCCCGGCGGACCTGTATGCCCGCCTGCTGCGGGAATACGGCATCGCCGTGCGCGACTGCTCCAATTATCGCGGCATGGAAGACGGCAGCTGGTTCCGTGCCGCCGTGCGGCTGGAAGAAGACCATCAGCGGCTGGCCGACGCCCTGCGCGGCATCCTGCACCCGTCCGTGCCCGTGCCGCCGCGCCCGCGCTCCCGGCGTCCCGCCCTCATGCTGCAGGGCACGTCCTCCGATGCGGGCAAAAGCATCCTGGCCGCCGCCTTCTGCCGCATCCTGCGTCAGGACGGCTATGACGTGGCTCCGTTCAAGGCCCAGAACATGTCCCTCAACTCCGGGGTGACCGCCCTTGGCGAAGAGATGGGGCGCGCCCAGATCGTCCAGGCCCAAGCGGCCCGCATCGATCCCGAAGCCCTCATGAATCCCGTGCTGCTCAAACCGCATTCGGAGACCGGGTCACAGGTCATCGTCCTGGGCAAACCCGTGGGGCACATGCAGGCCCGCGAATATTTCCGCTACAAGGCCGGGCTCTGGCAGACCGTGCGCGACGCCTACGACACGCTGGCCGACCGGCACGAGGTCATGGTCCTGGAAGGGGCAGGCAGCCCAGGCGAGGTGAACCTCAAGCAGCACGACATCGTCAACATGCGCATGGCCGCCCACGCGCAGGCCTCGGTGCTGCTGGTGGGCGACATCGACCGCGGCGGGGTCTATGCCTCGCTGCTGGGCACCTGGATGACCCTGGAACAGCAGGAGCGCTCCCTGCTGGCGGGCTGGCTCGTCAACAAGTTCCGGGGCGACGCTTCCTTTCTGGAACCGGCCCATGCCTATGTGCAGCAGGCCACCGGCATCCCGGTGCTGGGCGTCATCCCCTGGCTGCGCGACATCAATATCCCGGATGAAGACATGGCGGGCTTCCCCTGGTCGCAGGCGGCGGACACCACGCCGCCCCCGCCCGGCATCCTCGACATCGCCGTGGTCATGCCCCGGCATGTGTCCAACTTCACCGATATGACGCCTCTGGCCGCCGAACCGGACGTGCGCCTGCGGGCCGTGCGCCGGGCCGAAGACTGGGGACAGCCTCATGTGGTCATCCTGCCCGGTACCAAGAGCGTGGCCGCCGACCTGGCCGCGCTGCGGGCCGACGGTCTGGCCGAGCTCATCTGCCGCCATGCCGCCCGGGACGGCTGGCTGCTGGGCATCTGCGGCGGGCTCCAGATGCTGGGGCGCGCCATCCTCGATCCGCTGGGGCTGGAATCCGCCGCGCCTTCCGTGCCCGGCCTCGGGCTCATGGATCTGGAATCCACCTTTGCTGCGGACAAGACGCTGGTCAGCGTGCGCCGGGCCGCCACGCCGCTGCCGGTCATGACCGGCGGTTACGAGATCCATCACGGCCATACCAGCCACGGTCCGTCGGCCCTGCCCCTTTTCGTGCGCGAGGGCCAAGGCGCTCCGGAAGAACGCATCTGCGGCTATGTGAGCGGCCGTCGCTGGGCCACTTATCTGCACGGTCTGTTCGATGACGACGCCTTCCGCCGTGCCTGGCTCGATCATGTGCGGCAGGACGTGGGCCTGGAGCCGCAGGGCCGCCAGCTGGTGCGCTGCGATCTGGAAGCCTCGCTGGACCGCCTGGCCGACGTGGTGCGCCAGAATGTGGACATGACGGCCATTTACAAGCGTCTGGGGCTGTGAGGAGCTACGGCCCCAGCCGTAATACGGGACGACGGCCCGGCAGATGCAGCTGCCGTCATCCCCGCAACAGCGCCCCGCCGCGAGGATATTTTGCCGTTGCGCGCCCCGGGCGTTCAACTGGCTGAAGACCATAAAAAAGCCGCCCTTTGCGGGCGGCTTTTTTGCGATCCCTGTCAGGACAGCAGGGCGGCGAACTGTTCCACCGGGAGCGGCCGGCTGAGCAGATAGCTCTGGGCCCTGGGACAGCCCAGTTTGCGCAGGACAGCCAGCTGTTCCTCGGTCTCCACGCCCTCGGCAACGGTACGGATGCCCATATCCTCCGCAGCCTCGATGACCAGACGCAGCAGACGCTGCCGTTTGTCGCTGCCGCACAGGTCATCCATCAGGCTCTTGTCCAGCTTGAGCTCATCGAAGCCCAGACGCGCCAGGGTCATGAGATTGGCATAGGCCACACCAAAATCGTCGATGCCCACCCGGAAGCCTTTGGCCCGGATGCTGTCCACGACCTTCTGGAACGCACGGTAATCCTCCGTACTGGCCGTTTCCGTGATCTCCACCTGCAACAGCTCGGCCGGGATGTCGAACTTTTGCCTGATCTCCTCCAGCCTGTCGGCCACTTCAGGAAAGGCCAGCGTCGTACGGGAAAAATTCACGGCCATGGGCACCAGCGGCCGCCCCTCGTCCCGCCAGCGTTTCAGGCAGGCGCAGACCTTGCCGAACACATGCAGGTCCACCTGCAGCATGGCGTACAGGGATTCCAGCAGGGGGATGAATTGCGTGGGCGGGATGACCTTGCCCTCGCTTATCAGGCGCAGCAGGATCTCGCCGCCGACCACCGCGCCATCCGCCACCCGGAACTGGGGCTGGCAATACAGGGTAAAGCTGTCCGAGGCCAGCAGCTCTTCCAGACGGCCGGGCCGGGCCAGGTCGAGGACGTCGTCCAGCCCGCTCCGGTAACGACCGCTCTGGGGCGACGAACGGTAAAAATCCCGCTTGGCGGCAAACATCCGGGCATCGGCGGCGATCAGGCCTTCGCCTATATCGTCTTCGCGGCGCACCCAGGCGCAGCCTACAGAGGCGGTAAAGCCCAGCGTCCCGGCAAACAGGGAACGCACCCGCTCCACATCCCTGCGGAACTCCCATTCGTCCCCTCCCTGCCACAGCAGGACAAATTCGTCACCGCCCATGCGGTATACGGCCGTATCCGGCAGGAGCTCATGGACCGAACGGCTCACCGCCGCCAGGACGGCGTCCCCGCCGCTGTAGCCGTCGCCGTCATTGATGTCCTTGAGGCCGTTGATGTCCAGGAAGATGACGCCGATGTCGGCATCCCGCTTCTGCACGTCGCGCTGGAAAGCATTGCGGTTGAACACCCCGGTCAGCTGGTCGTGGTAGCTGAGGAAATGCAGCTCGTTCAGCGAATCCCGCCGCCACAGGGAGGAGCTGAGGAAAAACTTCATGGACGACAGCAGCACCCGGGAAGAATCGATACGCTCGGGATCCAGGTTGTCCACGCCCACGAAACCGCGCAGGCTCTTGCCGTTCCAAAGCGGGAACACCAGCAGGGAGTGGATGTCCTGGCGTTTGAGCACGGCGTATTCTTCAGGACTGCTTTCACGCAGGCTTTCCACATCCGTGGTCAAAATGGGCTGGTGGGCGTAGAAGTTGGGCATCCAGCGGGCAATGCCCCCCACAGGGACATTGGCCAGGAATTCCTTTTGCGGCACGACGCCCTCACGACACCATTCAAATGTATTGCGGACGACATCGTCAGAGAACTCAAAGATATAGACCCTGTCCGCCTGCAAATATTCGCCGATGGCGGCCAGCACGTCGTCGATCAGGAAAGGCAGGTCGGCATCCTGCCGGTACAGCTTGCGGGCGCAGTGGTTGATGAAGTTCTGCAGGGAAAGATTCTTGTCCAGCTGTTCCTGCAGGAGCACATGCTCCGTGATGTCCGAGGCGATCTCCGTCCTGACCTGCCTGCCGTTGAACTCGCAAATGCTGTCGCTCAGCAAAAAATGGCGTCCGACAAGCTGGTTGTAGAACTTCCATACATAGCAGCCGTCCTGGGAAAGCTTGCCGTTGGTACAAAAAGGACAGGGATCCCGCCGTCCCTGCAGGATCTCGTAACATTTGCCATGCAATCTCTGGGGGATGTGGAATTCTTCTGCCAGGGCCCTGTTGTAGTAAAGCAGCTCGTAGGTCTCCATGTCGGCGATGTAGACCAGCTCCTGCAGGTTATCCAGGATCTTTTCATGCATGTTCATGATGCTACCCGAAAGAAGGACTGAAAAAATGCGGAATCGGCGGCGAAACCATGTAAATGAGTTCCTATAGCACGGGACAGATGCAGCGTAAAGGAAGGAAACACCCCAATATCCTTTCCCCGCCATATCCTTGAGCAATCTTCGCAAGTCGGGTACAAGTCTCCCGTTGCCGCCGTCCGGGGCGGCACGCCGGCTGTTTTTCCCTTTTTTTATGCAAGACATACGGAACCACCCATGTCAAAAGTCGTCATCATCACTACCGGCGGCACCATCGCCATGCAGCATGACAGCGTGACCGGTGCGGCCGTGCCCGCTGTCAGCGGTGCGGACCTTGTCCGGGCCATCCCCGGCCTGGGCAGCGTCTGCGATCTGGAAGTACGCGAGTTCGACAACCTGCCGAGCCCGGCCATCACGCCTGACCACATGTTCCGCCTGGCGGCCATGGTCCGGCAGTATCTGGCCATGGACGACGTCAGCGGCGGCGTCATCACCCACGGCACGGACAGTCTGGAAGAAAGCGCCTATTTCCTCGATCTTTCCCTGGAAGGCCACAAGCCTGTCTGTTTCACGGCAGCCATGCGCTCCGGTGACGAGCTCAGCCCCGACGGGCCGCGCAACATCCTGGCGGCCGTGCGCGTGGCGGCCTCACGCTCGGCCCGCAACATGGGCAGCCTTGTGGTCATGAACGAGCAGATCCACGCCGCCCGCGAAGTCACCAAGACCCACGCCGCCAACGTGGCCACCTTCCAGTCCCCCTGGTGGGGCCCCCTGGGTGTGGTGGACGGCGACAGGGTCATCTTCCGCAGGGCCCAGCTGGGCCGCCAGACCTTTTTGCCCCACAGCCTGTGCAAAAAGGTCGACCTCATCAAGCTGGTCACCGGTTCCGATGCCGCCTATCTGGACTTTGCCGTCTCGCGCGGTGTGGACGGCATCGTGGTGGAAAGCTTCGGCCGCGGCAACGTGCCGCCCTATGTGATCCCCGGTATCGCGCGCGCCCTGGAGAAAGGGATCATCGTGGTCAACGCCACCCGCACGGGCGGCCGCGTGCTGGACGAATACGGCTACGAGGGCGGCATGCTGCAACAGCACAAGATGGGCGTCATCATGGCCGGAGAACTGAGCGCCGCCAAGGCCCGCCTCAAGCTCATGCTCATCCTCAGCCAGTACGGCCCCGACGGTCGTCCCGATCCCGCGGAAGTGGCCCGCTACTTCGAGCACAGCATGTGATCCTGCGGCGGGTGGCCCCGCCCCCAAAGCATGCCCAAAGGCCGGAGCCTCTCCGGCCTTTTTTATCCGTTCCCGGCCTGTCCCGGCCGCATGCCCTAGTCCGGAATCCGCTTGCCTTCGACCGGGACGGACGCGATACTGGCAAAAGATCCGGCAGCGGACCCGTCCCGTGCCGGGATCTCTCCAAAGGTCCGCCTTCCTGTGGCCGGCCTTTTCCCGAGCATACCCCGATGGAGGGAACCCATGCGTACCTTGCTGACTTCGGCCCTGTGCGCCGCCCTGCTGTCCTGCGGCCCCGGCGTTGCCTGGGCGGCTCCTGCCCCAGATGCCGCGGACATGAGCAAACCGGCCACGGAGCACACACGCGCCGCCCACGCGGCCATGAGCAAAGAAGTGGACTTTGCCGACCGGCAGGATTTTCAGGATGCCCAGCGCGGCTTTCTGGCTCCCCTGCCGGACAGGGGCCGCATCCTCGACGCCAACGGCCGCGAGACCTGGAACCTGGCCCCCTATGATTTTCTGGCCCCGGCCATGAGCCGCGACTTTCCGCCGTCGGTCATCATGCCCACCCAGGCGCCGGATACGGTCAATCCTTCCCTGTGGCGGCAAAGCCAGCTGGTGCTGCGCGACGGCCTCTACAAGGTCGTGGACCGCCTCTACCAGATCCGCAATGCCGACCTTTCCAACATGACCATCATCGAGGGCGACAGCGGCATCATCGTGGTCGATCCGCTTATCTCCGCCGAGAACGCCGCGGCGGCCCTCAAGCTCTATTACGCCCACCGGCCGCACAAGCCGGTGGTGGCCGTCATCTATTCCCACAGCCATGTGGACCATTACGGCGGCGTGCACGGCGTGGTAGATGAAAAGGACGTGGCCGCCGGCAAGGTGCGGATCATCGCGCCCGGGGGCTTCATGGAAGCGGCCGTGGCCGAGAACGTGCTGGCCGGCAATGCCATGAGCCGCCGGGCCCAGTACATGTACGGCTCCCTGCTGCCGCCCTCGCCGCGCGGGCATGTGGGCGCCGGGCTGGGGCTGGCCACCTCCCGCGGCACGTCGGGCCTGCTGGAGCCCACCCACCTCATCGAAAAGGATGGCGAGACCCTGCAGCTGGACGGCCTGACCTTCATCTTCCAGTTGGCACCCAACACCGAGGCCCCGGCGGAGATGCACTGGTACATCCCTGAGCTCAAGGCCCTGACCGCCGCCGAGAACTGCACCCACACCATGCACAACCTCTACACCCTGCGCGGGGCCAAGGCGCGCGATCCCCTGTGCTGGAGCCGTGCCCTGGACGAGAGCCTGCAGCGCTGGGGCGGCGAGGCGGAGGTCCTGTACGGCATGCACCACTGGCCCGTCTGGGGAGCGGAACGGGTGCGTACCGAGCTGGGCCTGATGCGGGACCTGTACCGCTACATCAATGACCAGACCCTGCATCTGGCCAATAAAGGCCAGACCATGCTGGAGATCGCGGAGACCCTGCGTCTGCCTCCCGAACTGCAGCGGGTCTTCAGCCTGCGCGGCTATTACGGCAGCCTCAACCACAATGCCAAGGCCGTGTACAACTATTATCTGGGCTGGTTCGACGGCAACCCCGCGCACCTGCACATGCTGGCCCCGGTGGAGGCCGCCCGCAAATATGTGGAATACATGGGCGGTGCCGATGCCGTCCTGAAGCGGGCCCGCAAGGACTTTGAGGCCGGTCAGTACCGCTGGGTGGCCCAGGTGCTCGACCACGTGATCTTTGCCGAGCCGGACAACAAGGCCGCCCGCGAGCTGGCCGCCGATGCCCTGGAACAGCTGGGCTATCAGGCCGAGAGCGCCCCCTGGCGCAACTTTTACCTGAGCGGCGCCCGCGACCTGCGGGGCCTGCCGCCCGCCGTGCCCGCCAATGCCGCCAGCCCCGTCAACACGCAGGCCAGGGCCATGCCCGCGGCCCTGTACTTCGACTATCTGGGCGTGCGTCTGGATGGAATCCGGGCCCAGGGAAAGACGCTGGATCTGCTCATCCGCCTGACAGACATGCAGGAAGGCTGGGAACTGCATCTGGCCAACAGCGTGCTCACGGCGCACAGGGCGGATCGTGACCGCCGCGCCCCCCTGCTCACCTGCACCCGCCTGCAGATGATGGCCCTGTTCGAAGGCCGCCTGACACCTGAACAGGCCGTGCAGCAGGGCCTGCTCCAGAACGCCGCACCGGTGAAGGAACTGCTCTCCCTGCTGGACAGCTTCCGTCCCGATTTTCAGCTGGTGCTGCCGTAAACCATCCCTGCTGACGCAAAACGGGAGGACGGCCACAGCGGTCGTCCTCCTTTTTTTCTGCGCGTGGAACGGCCACGGGGAACGTCACGGGAGCTGCCGGGCCCTCAGGGCATCAGACACGTCCCATGAAGAGAAAGAGCGTATGCAGGACGCTCAGCGAACAGAGCAGCGCCTGCTCCACCCACGCCCCGCCCTGTCCGCAGCAACGGATCTCCAGGGCTCTATGACGGCAGACGGACATGCAGTCCCGGCACAGGGTGCAGCGCCAACCCGGGCCGGCGACCCTGCCGTCCCCGTCCAGCCGCAGGGCACCGTATCGGCAGACCCGCGCACAGGCCCCGCATCCCGTGCAGTGCCCGTTCCGGCGCAGACGCCACGGGGAGAGACGCGCCAGCAGGTTGGCCGTCATCCCCAGCGGACAGATGCCGCAACAATACACCGGGATGCCCAGCTTCCGGCTCAGCCAGAGGGCACAGGGCAACAGGGCCAGCCCCAGCGCCAGCGCGAAGACCAGGGCCCAGGGCCACGGCAGCCCGGCAAGGCGCAGCCCCAAAGGCAGGAGCAGGCTCACGGCCAGCAGGCCCCAGCGCATCTTGCGCCAGAGCGCGGGCACGCCCCGGCCGCTGCGGGGCCCGGCATCCGCCGCCCGGGCATCCCAGACGCCCAGATAGCACAGATGGCTGCACCAGGCACTGCCCGCCAGCAGCAGCGAGACCGCGAACAGCCCGGGCATGAAGAGCGAGCCCCCGCCCCGGTACAGCGGGCCGGACAGGATGAGTCCCGGCACGGGCAGATGCGGCACGCCCTGCAAAAGGAACAGGCTGTGCAGGAAAAGCCCCGCCAGCAGCTGCCCGAAAAACACGCAGGAAAACAGCAGCCAGATGCGCCGCCGCCATACGGGGGCCCGACGCCTGTCCGCAAGCCAGCCATAGACGAGGCCCGCCCACAGACCGGCCAGCAGGGCCTGCACCGCTCCCCAGCCCGGTACGAGCCGGTGCAGCAGCAAAAGATCAGGCCGCAGCCCGTCCAGCAGCAACAGCAGGGCCGAGACCAGCAAACAGGCGAGCGCCTGGGCACGGGGACCGGAGACCTCGCCCCGGCGGCAGGCGCGACTGCGCAGGGCTGCGGCCGCCAGCAGGGTAAGCGCGGCCACCGCACCCAGTATGCAGACCATCCTCAGCCAGTCCTGGCCCAGTTGCAGACGCCAGCGGGCCAGGGCCAGCGTCGTCATGCCCCACTCCGCGGCCAGCCCCAGCAAAAAGACCGCGGCACTGCGCCGCAGCCAGGCCACCGGCCGCCAGAGCAGCCCGGCCCAGACCAGACAAACACAAGCAAGGCCATGCTGCCCGCTGCGAAAAAAATGGGCTGCCCCCAGCACAAAGGCCAGCGCGGCCCCCGCCAGAGCCGCGCGGCCCTTCCATCTCCCCGGCTGGGGACACGCCCGGGGCGCGGCCTCCATCTGCATGCTGCCGTCCATCCTGCCCTCCTGCCTGTTTGGCCGCCTTCCACGAGGACGGCCTGCCTGTTGTCCCCCGCTGTCACGTCTCAATGGTCGCATCAGCGTGAGCAGGCCAATCTTGCCACAGCGCCCGCCTCCGGGCTGTGCCCGCAGCCACACGAGCGCGTACGATCTGCTTTTCAGAAAAAATATGTGGGACGGGATGATGACAAAATCTCTTGCACAGCTGCAGTCAGCATACTCCATTCCGCAAAATGGAACGGAGGTCTGGTATCTCCATTCGAAATGGAGAAGGACAGGCTCTCCCGCAGGCCTTTCCCCACCATCTGTGAGCTGAAAAAAAAAGGAGGTTCCATGCCCAGCCATACCGATCCCCTGTTCGACCGTGCCGCCGGTTGTCTCATGGGCCAGATCGCCGGGGATTCCCTGGGCGGTCTGGTGGAGTTCTGTTCCCCGGCCACCATCCGCGAACGCTATCCCGATGGACCCCGTCTGCTGGAAGACGGCGGTACCTGGAACATCCTGGCCGGGCAACCCACGGACGACTCGGAAATGGCCCTTATGCTGGCCCGTCTGCTGGCCGAAGCCGTGGAATATGATGCCGAAGAAGCCCGCCGCCGTTATCTTTTCTGGCTGGAGAGCGGCCCCTTCGACATGGGCCGGACCATCGCCCTGGGCCTGCGCGGGCATCCCGACCCGGACAGCCAAGCCAACGGCGCTCTCATGCGTGTGAGCCCGCTGGGCATCTTCGGCGCCACCCGCCACTGGCACGACGTGGCCCGCTGGGCGCAACAGGATGCGGCCCTGACCCATGCCCACCCGGTCTGCCAGCAGGCCAATGCCCTGTATGCCTGCCTCATCGCGCAGGCCATCCGCAGCGGCGATTCTCCCCAGGACCTGTACGCCTGGCTGCTCAGGCTTGCCCGGCGGCAGCGGCTTGAGCCCTGTCTGTACGAGATCCTGGAGCTGGCGCCGCACGAAGCGCCTGCGGATTATGTACACAAAATGGGCTGGGTCCGCATCGCCCTGCACAATGCCCTGTGGCAGCTGCTGCACGCGCCCACGCTGGAGGAAGGCGTGGTGGATACCGTGCGGCGCGGCGGTGATACGGACACCAACGCCGCCATCTGCGGGGCCCTGCTGGGAGCCGTGTACGGTCTGGAGGCCATCCCGGCGCAATGGCGACAAGCCATCCTTGCCTGCCGCCCGCAGGCCGGACGACCGGGCGTGCACCACCCCCGCCCTGACTGTTTCTGGCCCGTCGATGTGCCGGACCTTGTCCCCCGCCTGCTGGAAGACCGCCGCGATTTCCGCTGGGAACGCTTCTGCTCCACGGAAGACGACCTGCCCACGCTCATCCGCAAGTCCTGATGCCGCGGGACGGCCCGTCCCATGAAGCCCCGGCCGGACAGACCGGGCGGGAACGCTTTACACACTGCCCAAAGCCCGCCATAGTGGACGGATATGATGGCTGCATGTCCGCACAAGGAGGGGCTTATGGCTGAAACCATGCATGCACTGGTCTATCACGGTACCAACGACCTGCGGCTGGAGGAACGTCCCCTGCCGCAGATACAGGATCCGCGCGACGCCATCGTCAAAGTGGAACTTTCCAGCATCTGCGCCAGTGACCTGCATATCCGCAACGGCGCGGTACCGCGTGCCCTGCCCGGCACGGTGCTGGGGCACGAATTCGTGGGCGAAGTGGTGGCAACGGGCAGCGAGGTGCGCAAAGTGCGCCCCGGCCAGCGTGTGGCCGCCAATGTGGAAACGTTTTGCGGTACCTGCTGGTTCTGCCGCCAGGGCTACGTCAACAACTGCCGTCACGGCGGCTGGGAGCTGGGCTGCCGCATCGACGGCTGCCAGACCGAGTATGTGCGCGTGCCTTTTGCGGACAACGGCCTCGACCCCATCCCCGATTCCCTGTCCTATCAGGACGTGCTGCTGGTGGGCGACGTGCTGGCCAGCGGTTACTTTGGTGCGGAACTGGCCGCTATCCGCCCCGGCGACAGCGTGGCCGTGCTGGGGGCCGGACCTGTGGGCCTGTGCGCCATGCAGTGCGCACGCCTGTTCGGCCCCGCGCAGGTCATCGCCGTGGACATCCTGCCCAGCCGCCTGCAGCTGGCGCAGGAACGCGGTTATGCCGATTTGACCATCGACGCCGCCGCGGATGACGTGGAAGCGCGCATCCTCGACGCCACCGGCGGTCTGGGCACCGATGCGGTCATCGAATGCGCGGGCGGGCACGATACCTTCCAGACCGCCTGGAAAGTGGCCCGCCCCAATGCCACCGTGGCTGTGGTGGCCATGTATGAAGAAGCGCAGAGCCTGCCCCTGCACCTGATGTACGGCAAGAACCTGACCTTCCGTACCGGCGGTGTGGACGCCACCCACAGCGCGGAGCTGATCCGCCTTATCGAGCGCGGCCGCATCGACACCAACCCGCTCATCACCCACAGCCTGCCCCTGAACAAGATCCTGGAGGGCTACCGCATCTTCGAACAGCGACAGGACGACTGCATCAAGTGCGCCATCACGCCCTGGAAGCGCTGATCGCATCCGACTTCCGTACCCAAGGGCCCTGCGGGGCCCTTTTTTTTATGGACCCCGGCTGCTTAGCTCCCCTTTCCGCCTTCCGGTCCGGGGCCGGAGAGTATCGCCTTTCCGCCGAAAAACGGAAAATGGACTTGCCTCGGGACAGCACTTCTGTCTACACTGTCTATATTCGGGAGGCGGCTCCCTGCCGTTCCCGTCAGACCGTAACCGGAGTTGCGTATGGAACTGTTTTCCGTTCTGGGGCTGGCGGACGCTCCGGTGCTGCTGGCGGTGCTTTCACTGCTGGCCGCGCTGGTGCTTTCCCTCTTCAGCCTGATCCGTCAGGGAAGGGGGCGCTAGATGCTGGCCGATGTCCTCATCTGGGGCGGCTACATCGCCCTGTTCATCTGGCTGTCCCGCAAGGGCAGCGGGCATGATGTCATGGTCTCGGGCCGCGTGGGTTTCGGCATCCAGGCCTTTGCCTATGTGGCTACCTATATCTCCGCCGTGGCCCTGGTGGGCTTTGGCGGTCTGGCCTATGCCTACGGCATGCAGATGCTGCTGGTGGCCGCCGGTAACGTCTGGCTGGGGACCTGGATCGTCTATCGTTATCTGGCCTGGCCCACCCGCCTGTGCCAGCGCAACCTGCAGGCCCGCACCCCGGTGCAGCTGCTGGCCAACGGCCACCGCAGCCCCCTGCTGGGCCGCTGTCTGGCCCTGATCTTCGCCGTGTTCCTGGGCGTCTATGCCTCGGCCGTCATCAAGGGGGCGGCCCTGCTCCTGGCCCAGATCATGCCCGTGCCCGTCTGGCTGCTGGTCTGGATCGTGGCCCTGCTGGTGGCGGCGGCCATCTATATGGGCGGCCTGCGCGGCGTGCTCTATACCGAAGCCATGCAGGGCTTCGTCATGCTGGTGGGCATCTGTATGCTCACCGTGGCCGTGTTCGACAAGGTGGGCGGCCCGGTGGAAGGCATGGCCCGGCTGGCGGAACTGGCGCCCACCGCCACGGCCAATACCGGCTTCGTCTCGCTGGCCGACGGCGGACAGGGCTGGTTCATCATCTCGCTGGTCATCGTCACGTCCGTGGCGGTCTGGGCGCAGCCCCAGATGATCCAGCGCCATTTTGCCCTCAACTCCGCCCGGCAGGTCAACCGCATCACGCCGCTGGCCATGCTGGTGCTGACCGTGCTGGTGGGCGGTGCCTACTATGTGGCCAGCCTGGCCCGCCTGTTCATGCCCGAAGTGGCCTCGCCCGATGACGTCATGCCCGCCCTGGTCAAGATGCTGCTGCCCGACATCGGCCTGCAGCTCTTCGTGCTGGCCATCGTCTCGGCTTCCCTGTCCACGGCCACGGCCATCTTCCACATCGCCGTGGCGGCCATCGCCGAAGACCTGCCGGGCCGCAAGACCTCGCGCGGCATGTGGCTCGCGGGCATCGTCTTCTGTGTGCTGCTCAGCGGCGGCTGTGCCCAGATCAAGGGACAGATCATCGCCATGCTCTGCACCACCAGCTGGAGCATCGTGGGCTCCACGGTACTGGTGGCCTATGTGGCCCTGGTGCGCTTCGGCAAGCGCAGCAGCCTGGCCGCCTGGTGCAGCTGCGCTGCGGGCTTCGTGAGCTGCATGCTCTGGTACCTCATGACGCACCCGCAGTTCGCCATCCTGCCCATGCCCTGGCCTTCGCTGGCCGCGCTGCCGCCCTTCTTCGTGGGCTTTGCCTTCTCGCTGGCCGGCTGGGGGCTCGGCTGGGCCCTGGACGGCGAAGGCCGCCGGAATTCCTCGTTCTGGCCCGCGGGCATGAAGCCCGGGATGTAGCTTTTTGAAACACGGGGGAGGGCCCATGGCGTCCGCTGAAGCGGGCCTTTGGCAAGAAGTCGCCGGAACGGATATAACGAAGGCGGGCAAGCCTCCTGCCGGACAGGCTCCACAAGAATCTTTTCCGGGATCGTCGCCCCAAAAGGCATGGAAAACGGACATCCCTCCTAAAAAAACGCCCATAAAAGGCAGGCCCTCCGCATGATGGCCTGCCTCTGAA
>NZ_JBNPNC010000047.1:0-22322 GCF_050314315.1 Desulfovibrio sp. SGI.102
CAGCCCCATTTTTTAAGTAAATTTTGCCCCTTCCTCCATAATAGGTGTGTGGAACGCATGTCATTCATGCTTCCATATTTTTTTAGGCTCTCCTACCCATTTATATAATTTGGCCACTGCCCACTCAATTTTTTTGATGGTATCCAGAAGTTATACCCATCTTTTGTTTTCTATAAAGGGCAGGAGGAACCATGCTTCATCAACTAACACCTATGCAACAAAAAATCATTCAGCTTATGTTCAAAGGTATGAAACCCAAAAAAAATAGCAGATGAGTTGTCTCTAGCTCGCGAAATAGTGTATTTACACTTAGCAAATGCAAGAAAACGCCTGAATGCACATAGTAGCATAGAATTATTATATATTGTTAGTGGTGGAATAAGCATTGATTGTACCATAATCAAGCTTTCTCCAAGAGGAGAAGAAATTTTTAAATTTATTATGCAAGGATGGAGCGGAAAACAGATAAGTAACCACTTGGGTATAAGTAAAAGTGCTGTAAGAAGACATAAAGAAAAAATGCTTTTAGATAATGATTGCAAAACAATAATCGAACTCATTTCAAAATGTTATGCAAACAATAGTCTAAATACAAACCAAGATGACTAACCTTAGTCAGAGAGTGACTTGTTATCTGAAGATTATAATAAAAATACTGAATTAGTTCAATGGAGCCTGATAATGGCGCACGATGAGAACAAAATTCTAACCTTGAAAGAAGTGGCCCAGGAGTTACGCCTTGACCCCAGAACGGTAAAAGAAGTAGCCTTTGCCTTAGGCGGCAGGCGCATTGGATACCGCTGGAGGTTTCGATGGGGCACGGTGTTGGAGTATTTCAGCAATGCCGACGTTGAGACCGGACAAAGGAAATTGTTGGATGGCGAGAGTCATCGTGAACGGCAGGCAGATAGCCTGCAAAATGTTCCCGGCAGGGAAAAAGCATGGCCCGGAATGGCGGGCCGCAAAAGCATGGGAGGAAGAGCAAAAAAGGCTCGCACGGGAAGGGATGACGATCCCCACGGCATTAGAACTGCTTATGGCGTGGGGAGATAGTTACCTTACCCATGTTCAGCGAACCATGAGCCGACAGACCTATGTAGAAAAGAAGCTGGTAACGAAGGACTTTTTCGCCTACTGCGGCAAAAAAGGCATCCATGACCTCGCGGAAATCACTTCGGCAAGAGCCTATGAGTTTCTTTCCAGAATCAAGGATGAGCGCGGGGCGAACGTTGCCAACAAGTACCGCAAGAATCTGCTGGCTGCATGGAACTGGGGTTCCGACTTCTTTGAGGGATTTCCACAGGTGGCACCACCTTTTCTGAAGGTGAAGCCATTTCCCGTAAAGCACGGCGAGCGCTACGTTCCACCGGAAAGTGATGTCATCAAGGTGTTCCAGCAGGCGGAAGGGCAGGACCTGGTCATGCTGCTGACCCTGTACTTCACGGGAGGACGCAGAAGCGAAATCTTCCGGCTGACGTGGAACGACGTGGACCTTCAAAAGGAAAAAATCAGGCTGACCGACGACAAGTCGGGCAATGGCATGGAACGGGTGCGCTGGCTCCGAATGCACCCGGAACTGGTCAAGGCGCTCAAATGGTGGCGGGATGCCCGCCCCTGCAAGGTGGACAATGTGTTTATGCAGCTTCAGAACGACACGTTTCTGGGGCAGCCGTTCACCCAGCGCATTCACTTCATGGAGCGACTCTGCCGGAAGGCCCATGTGAAGCCCTTCGGTTTTCACGCCATCCGGCACAAGAGTGCGGCCATCACGTTCGTAAGTTCAGGTCTGAACGCCGCCCAAGTCCTTATGGGACATTATCGAGCGACTACGACGGATCGCTATACGAAGAGCGCGGGGCTGTACACGGACCAGAGCGAAATTCTTTCGGCTCTGGGAGGCAGCGGCATCGGGCAGGTAGTGGAAGACCTGCTTAAAACAAAAATTCCTCAAGAGAAAGTCTCCTGAGGAAAAATTGTAACCCAATTTTTGTAACCCAAAAACTGAGCTGCTGTAGCCTATTGAAATTTTTGGCGTCCCCAAGGGGATAAATTGTACTAGCATAATATATTGATTTTTATAAGTTTCTATTCAATTTTCATCTGCGATACCTCTCCAGATACCTCAATACGGTAAAAAATCTGAAAATATTTTTTTGCACCTCTCTGGACGCTCAGAAAAGCCTGTTATTTCCCATGAGCAGGCGTTTCTGTCGTCAATCCTTCTGCGTCAGATTCTCGCTGTCTGGTAGAAAGCAGTCGCCAGATTCCTTTGACAGAGCCCCCGCCGGAGGCTTCCTCGTCCGTCGCCCGCGAGTATCTATTGCCGGAAGCAAGGGAAGAACGGTCAAGGCCCGCGTAGCGGCCCGCAGGGGAAGCCTTGACCGCCTTCCCGCTTTCGGCACTTTTGCGGGTGTGACGGACGAAGAGCGGGGGGACAGCAGCCATGCTGAATCTCTAGAGATGCCTTGCCTTGTACAAAGCCGTTTCGTAATGAACTATGCAAGGAGATACGCCATGCTACAGAAGACAGCTCTTCCCGCGTCGCGTGTTGATGCAGGATTCCCTTGGCCATGCGCGAAACCATAGACCATGCCGCCGCCATGCAGGGGGCACTCGCACCGAGTTCCTTGCGGCGGCGCTGGAAAAGGCGGAGCAGGTCATTGCAGAGCAATCGCTTGTACGTCTTGTGCTGGAAGATCAGCGAGTCCTTGCCGCCGCGCTACTGTTGGAAGAAACGGAAGCCCCGTCGTCTTTCCTTGTAAAGCTGTCATCCGAGTACGCCCAGCGAGTGGATCGTCGATGAGGCATGATGCACTCTTGAACACGACTGAGCGGCACGGATGCGTCTTGCAAAGGCTTTTCTGTCCATTTTATGATATTAACATACCGTAATATATAAAAATCATAAATACATATCTCGAGTGTAAGACAGCTCTCCCCGGTACTTGACGAGCAGAGGCAATAGGCGTAAGTAAAAAATATGCAGAACTGATTATGCTGCATAAAAGAGGGGTTCATAAAGCCGAAGCGCCAACTTCGGCCTCTGATCCCGGTCCGCAAAACAGGAGCTGTCGCGGATCCAGAGCAAGTGATAAAGCATGCCCAGTATAGGGTAATTCCTTGCCAGGCTCAAGACAGCTCCCCAAACCTCTCAGGAGAGAATACTATGGCTTTCAATGTTTCTATGCAGACCCCGATGCTTCCGCTTGGCAAGATGAACGTCAGCTTCATGGTTTATGCAGGGGAGGAGAAGCTGGGAGAGCTGCATATTTCCAAAGGGGCGGCTGCCTGGTTCCCGGCCAACGCCAAGAAAGGGTTCAGGGTCAGCTGGACCAAGCTGGGCAAGTTTATGGAAGAAAACGGTACGAAATGTGAAAACCGTTAGGGGGAGAGCATGACCATACCTCTTCCCCGTATAGCCGAGATCCGGTCCGGTTTCCCTTTTCGTGGCAGTATTGAAGAGGATAAAAAAGGCGATGCGCTGGTCGTCCAGATCAAGGATGTCTCCCGCGAGAGCGGTCCAGACTGGCCGACCTTGACACGCACCCGTCTTTCTGGCCGCAGGCCCTTTCCTTTTTTGCAGGATGGCGACATCCTCTTGCCCATACGCGGCGGCAATTATTTTGCCGTCCATCTGGCAACGGTGCCGGAACCGGCAGTGGCGGCCCTGCATTTCTTCGTCCTGCGTGCCGATACAAGGCGCATCCTGCCTGCCTTTCTGGCCTGGCAGCTCAACTATGGTCCGGCAATCAAACACCATTTATGGCGAGTACAGGCTGGTTCGGCCCAGCTGGGCCTGCGCCGTTCGGATGTGGAGGGGATAGCCGTAGCGGTGCCGCCGCTTGAACAGCAGGCCCGTTTTGTGGAGCTGGCTGCCAACATCCGCCGTCAACAGGACATTTTCCGTCAACAGATCGCCAACGCGGACCGCCTGCTGCACGGGCTGGCCGCATCCCTGCATGGTCAGGAAAGGAAGAACGCATGAGCGAGCCCGTCACCCCCATCAACCAGGAAGAGATCAACAAGGCCGTCTGGGCGGCCTGCGACACCTTTCGCGGCACCATCGACGCCAGCGTGTATAAGGACTTCATCCTTGTCATGCTGTTCCTGAAATTCGTGTCTGATGTCTACAATGATGAGCACGCCCGGCTCATGGAGCAATACGGCAACGAGCAGCAGGTCACTTTTCTGATGCAACAGCAGCGCTTCACCCTGCCCGAGAGTGCCAACTTCTGGACCCTCTACAAGCATCGTCACGAGCCGGGCAACGGCCAGCGCATCAATGAGGCGCTGGCGGCTCTGGAAGATGCCAACGGCAGCAAACTGCGCAACGTCTTTCAGGACATCAGCTTCAATACCGATAAGCTGGGCGAGGAAAAGCAGAAGAACAGTCTGTTGCGCACCTTGCTGGAAGACTTTGCCAAACCTCAGCTGGATCTTTCGCTGTCGCGTGTGGGGTCGCTGGACATCATCGGCAATGCCTATGAATTCCTGATCGGCAAGTTCGCGGCCGATGCGGGCCGCAAGGCCGGGGAATACTACACGCCGCCGGAGGTCTCTGACCTGCTGGCGCGCCTGCTGGATCCGCAGCCCGGCGAGACCATTTGTGACCCTGCCTGCGGTTCGGCCTCGCTGCTCATGAAGTGCGGCCGCCGCATCTTCCAGAAGACCGGCCAGCGGGACTATGCCCTGTACGGGCAGGAATCCATCGGCGCCACCTGGGCGCTGGCCAAGATGAACCTTTTCCTGCACGGGGAGGACAACCACCGTCTGGAGTGGGGCGATACCCTGCGCAATCCCAAGCTGCTGGACAAGGACGGGCGCCTGCTGCACTTCGATGTGGTCACGGCCAATCCGCCGTTCTCGCTGGACAAGTGGGGCATCGAGGAGGCGGAGCACGATCCGCACGGGCGTTTTCGTCGTGGCCTGCCGCCGCGCACCAAGGGCGACTATGCCTTCATCCTGCACATGATCGAGACCCTCCGGCCGGGCACGGGCCGCATGGGCGTGGTGGTGCCGCACGGCGTGCTGTTCCGGGGCGCGGCGGAAGGCCGCATCCGCAAACAGCTTTTGCAGGAGAACCTGCTTTCCGCGATCATCGGCCTGCCGGAAAAACTCTTTTTCGGTACCGGTATCCCGGCGGCCATCCTGGTGTTCCAGAAGCGCAAGAGCGACGAGAACGTGCTGTTCATCGACGCCAGCCGGGATTTCCGCCCCGGCAAGAACCAGAACCAGCTCATGCCGGAGCATATCGAGCGCATCGTGAGTACCTTCACGGCGCGGCAGCCCGTGGACAAATACGCGGCCCTCGTGCCCGTCGCGGACATCCTGTCCGAGCATGACGGCAACCTCAATATCCCCCGTTATGTGGATACCTTTGAGGAAGAGGAAGAGATCGACCTGCTGGCCGTGCGCGCCGAGCGCCGCAAGCTGGATGCCGAGCTGGCCACGCTGGAAACGCAGATGGCGGCCTATCTCAAGGAGCTGGGCTATGACGAAGAAGCATGATCTGCCGGCCATGCCGGACGTCCTGCCGCCGGAAGGGGCGGGGATGCCGGACGTGACGGCGGATGCGGCCCCGGCCGATGAGGCGCCGGGCGTGGCGGTCTTTGCCACGGCGGACGGCAGCGTGCGGGTGGAGGTGCATTTGCAGGGCGGCACCCTGTGGCTCTCGCAAAAGCAGCTTGCCCAGCTCTATGGGGTCACGGTCTCCAACATCAACAAGCATCTCAAGGCGATCTTTGATGCGGGAGAACTGGCGCCAGAGGCAGTTATTGAAAAATACTCAATAACTGCAACTGATGGAAAACGTTACGAAACTCAGCATTACAACCTGGATGTCGTCCTGCATGTGGGCTACCGGGTGCGCTCCACGGTGGGCACCCTGTTCCGGGCCTGGGCCACGGAGCGCCTCAGGGAATACATGGTGAAGGGCTTCACCATGAATGACGACCAGCTCAAATACGGGGACGGCTACGACGCGCATTTCCGCGAGCTGCTGGACCGCATTCGGGACATCCGGGCCTCGGAGAAGCGTTTTTACCTGCAGGTGCGGGATCTCATCGCGGCCACCAGTGTGGACTATGCCGTGCGCAAGAACGAAGAGGACGTGCGCCACTTCTTTGCCCATCTGCAGGACTGCATGCTCTATGCGGTCACCGGCCATACGGCGGCGGAGCTCAAGTTCCTGCGGGCAGACGGCACCAGGCCGCACATGGGCATGACCCATTTCCGGGGCGATGTGCCCAGCCTGGCAGAGACGGATGTGGCCAAGAACTATCTGAGCGCTGCCGAGCTGACCGACATGAACCAGCTGGTGACCATGTTCCTGGATTACGCCGAGATGCGGGCCAAACGCCATCAGGACATGACTATGGCCGACTGGCAGGAGCAGGCCCGGCGCTTTTTGGAATTCAACGAGCGCAGCATGTTGCAGGGCTACGGCACACGCCGCAGCAAGGATGCCCAACGCCATGTTCGTGAGCAGTTCGCGCTGTACCGGCAGCACTGCGCGGCTCTGGAAGCAGAGGCCGACGCGGCGCAGGATGCCGAGGACGCGGCCCGGCTGGCTGCGCTGGAAGCCCGTGGCTGCTGAATGACATAAACAGGAGGACAGGGCAGGGGCGACCTTGCCCGTCCTCCGCTTGCCTGCAAGAAGATGATGAAAGCCGCCCTGACAGCCTGTGCGGCACAAGCAAAAGCGAGGATGGATATGCTGCCGGAAGGGTGGAGTGAGATAGCTTTAGAAGATTTAGCAAATGTTGAACGTGGTAAATTTTCTGCACGTCCACGAAATGATCCTAAATTTTATAATGGTACAACACCTTTTGTACAAACAGGTGATGTTTCATCTTCAGATACGTATTTAAGAGAATATACTCAGACGCTGAATGATGAAGGCGTTAAAGTGAGTAAAATTTTTCCTAAGGGGACTATTTTAGTTACAATAGCTGCAAATATTGGCGATAGTGCAATAGCTGAATTTGATGTTGCATGTCCTGATAGTGTTGTTGGAATACAATGTTATCAGGAAAAATCTAATAATATATGGTTAAAATTTAAAATAGATACAATTAAAAAAAATCTGGATAATGAGGCTGGAAAAAATGCTCAAAAGAATATCAACTTACAGCTTCTTAAGCCTCTAAAAATTTTGACCCCTCCTCTTCCCGAGCAGGAAAAAATAGCTGCCGTCCTCTCCACATGGGATAAGGCCATCAGCACAACGGATGCCCTGCTGGCAAACTGCCGTCAACAAAAAAAAGCCCTCATGCAGCAGCTCTTGACGGGCAAGCGCCGCCTACCGGACTTCACGGGTGAGTGGTACCATGCTTGTCTGGGAAAGATTGCACATATTGAAAAAGGAAAACCCCTCAATGGTTCAAGTATTATAAAAGGAGAAATTCCGGTTATCGCAGGCGGAAAAACTGTTTCTGCATGGCATAATGATTTTACACATAATACTGTCATCACAGTAAGTGCAAGTGGAGCCTACGCTGGATTCGTAAGTTTTCATAAATATAAAATATGGGCATCAGACTGTTCTGTGATAAATGGAATATGTAATATATCATTGTCTCAGTATTTATATTATCTTCTCTTGTTTAAGCAAAAAGAGATATATAGCTTGCAGACAGGGGGAGCTCAGCCCCATGTTTATCCAAAGGATTTGGCAAAGTTGACCTGTTCTCTTCCCCCCCTCGACGAGCAGCGCGCCATTGCGGCCGTGCTGGATGCGGCGGACAGGGAGATCGTGCTGCTGGAACAAAAGGCCGCCCGCCTGCGGGAAGAAAAGAAAGCGCTCATGCAACAACTGCTCACCGGCAAGCGCCGGGTGCGGCTCTAGGAGGCTGCTGTGGAGACCCCTGTTCCCCTGAAAGACCTGACCTTTGCCCACCGTGATGAATTCGACCGGAAGAGCATCGCGGAAAAGGTCATCAAGCTGCTAGATGCGGAGATGGACTTTTGCCCTATGGCCATCGACGGCGGATGGGGCACGGGCAAGACCGAGTTCTGCCACAAGCTTATCAATCTGATAAAAGAGCAGGACGCCCGGCGGCAAAAGGCCGCCCGGGAGGCTGCGGCCGACGCGGCCCGGGCAGCGGAAAACGCGGAGGCTTCTGCGGATGCCGTTGCGCAGGCGGACACTGCGGCACAGCCTGCAACGGACGGCGAACAGACCACCGCACAGGCGGCTGCCCTGCCGCCGGAACGGGCCGTCATCTATCTGGATGCCTTTGCCTCCGAGACCGTGGACGACCCGCTGTTGTGTATCCTGGCTGCCATCCGGGCCGAATTTCCTGACAAGGAGACCAGAAAGAACATCAGCCGGAAAGCCGTGCCCGTGGTGAAGACCCTGGGTAAGGTCGCGGGCAAAGCGCTGTTTGCCCATGTCTTCAAACAGGATCTGGAAGACGTTTCCGAGGCCGTGGCCGATGCCGCCAGCGACGGCGTGAACAGCCTCATCGACCAGACCGTGGACAAGCTGCTGGACCAGTACGCCGATGCCCAGGAAAATCTGGATGCCTTGAAAAACGTCATCGCCACGGCCGCCGCGCAGCGTCCCATCCTCTTCTTTATCGACGAGCTGGACCGCTGCCGCCCGGACTTTGCCCTCAGCATTCTGGAACTGGTCAAACACGTCTTCGACATCCCCGGCATCAAGTTCATCTTTGTGGCCAATCTGGAACAGCTCAAGGCCGCCATCCGCAAGCGCTACGGCCAGGACGTGGACGCCGACGTGTATCTGGAGAAGTTTATTAATCTGTCGATTTTGTTACCGTCTGTATGCTGTGATACTGGGTTGAATGCTGCTTATGTTTTGTTTAAAAATAATTTTCAATCAATAGGTATTTTTGATAGCTATTTTAGTATCTATGCTAAAATAGTTATCCATTTTATTAATAAGTATGAAATAAATTTACGCGGTGTGGATAAATTTATCAGAAATATGGAGATATACTGTTCCGTATATGGTAATTCACCTTTATATAATGGTAATTTGATAACTATATATCATTTGGCATTTATTCTGGCTATTTTTATTTTTACTTTTAATAAAGATGTTGCACGTAAATTTGTTTTAGATGATATTGATGATTCTATATATGCATTTATGGGCGATTCTTCGGATGAAAATTTAAATAATATGCTTATTTTTATTGCAGATATGGTTTTTTATGGAAGAGATTTTGATCCTTCTAAAGGAAGGATTGCTATGGAAAAACATAAAGAAACAGTCGGTCTGTTGAATGTGATGTTTGATGGGCGTTTTTATAAACATTATTTTGATGTAAGAAAGTTAATAGCTGACCATATTCGAAAGATGAACTTTATTCCGGTGAACAGGTAATCTCATGCGCAAAACAGCATTCAAGCAATGGCTTGAACAGAAAGCACAGGGCTACGGGGCTGTCGGCAATTACCCCAGCCAGTGCGAACGGGTGGACAGGCAGCTAGGGGATCTGGATGCCTCTTATCAGCAGGACGGGCTGGAAAGCATCCTGTCACAACTGGTGCCGGAGAATACCGCCTTCCCCATGACGGGAGACAGACAAAGGGGGATGGACAGCCTGCGCACGGCCATACGCAGCTATAAGCGATTCTGCGACGTCTGCCCTCCGGAATCACTGCCGAAAGCGGATACGGCGGACAGGCCGCCCATGTTGACCTCTGTTACCATCCGCAATTTCAAGAGCTATAAGGAAGCCACTCTGCCGCTGGGGCCGCTGACCCTGCTCATCGGGGCCAATGCTTCGGGAAAAAGCAATGCTGTGGAGGCCCTGCGCCTGTTGTACTGGGGCTTTTTCCATCCCATGCTCGATATCTGGAAAACGACCATCGAGGGCATCCGGGGCCAGAAAGGGAAGCTCTTTTATGATGGCACACAGAACATACAGCTCAACTATGTCGTTGACGGGAAAGAAAGCGAGCTGAGCTTTTATCCTCCTGATGATACCAGGGAACGGCATATTGCTGTCACAAAAAAGTACGTAACTATTGACAAGGAGCGTGTTCAGCATCAGCTGCGCCTGCTCAATATTTCTCCCCAGGATTTTGATGCGGACCTCTTTTTCACTCTTGCCAAGTCGATCAGCGCACAAAAAGATCTCATCGCCCATATCCAGTTCCTGGACACCATCCCGGCGCGGATGCGGGACTATGCCGATCGCCAGAATGATGCCCTGCAGGCCGATGCGGCCAACCTTTCCGCCGTGCTGTACCGTATGTGTCAGGATACGGCCCGGAAAGAGCGTCTACTCTCCTTCGTCAAGAGCCTGCCGGAACAGGACATCGTGGACATCCGTTTTGTGGAGACGCCGCGTGACGAAGTCATGGTGCAGCTGGTGGAGAGCTTTGGCGACAAGGAACGCACTATGGATGCCGATTCCCTGTCCGACGGCACCCTGCGCGTGCTGGCGCTGGCGGCCTTTTTGCTTACCGCTCCTGCGGGCTCGCTGCTGGTCGTCGAGGAGCTGGACAACGGCATCCATCCTTCCCGTGCCCGGGATCTGGTGGGCCAGACGCTGGACATTGCCCGCCAGCGGCAGGTGCAGATTCTGCTGACGTCGCACAATCCCGCCTTACTGGATGCCCTGCCGTATGACGCCTTGCCAGATGTGGTCTGCTGCTATCGCGACCGCACGGAAGGCGACAGCCGTCTGGTGCGCCTGGGCGACTTGCCCAAATATCCGGCCCTCATGGCGCAGGGTTCTCTGGGCGATCTGGTCACACGGCAGGTCATCGACCGCTATCTGCATGATACGAGGACAGCGGAAGAAGAAAAGGCGGCGGCCCTGAGCTGGCTGGAAGAACTGCGCGCAGCCACGGAGCAGGATCATGCCTAAGCCGCTTTGTCTGGTGGATACATCCATCCTGCTGAACATCCTGAACGTGCCCGGCAAAAACGAATGCCGGGACGAGGTCTTTGCCGTTTTCAGGGAAAAAGTCGATGCGGGCGAGACCTTTTTCCTCCCTCTGGCGACCATCATTGAGACCGGCAACCATATCGGCCATCTGCCGGACGGTAATGAGCGTTATGGCTATGCCTGTGCCCTGGTGCGGGAAGTACAGAAGGCCCTGGACGGCACATCGCCCTTCGTGCCGCTGGACCTGTGCAGCACGGAGGATTTGCGGCAATGGATGAACGACTTCCCGCATGGACATGCCGTGCAGGGGCGGGGCGTCGGTGACATGATGCTGGTGGGGGAATGCCTGCGCTTGAGAGAACGGCATCCCCGCACCGAGGTCTATATCTGGTCACTGGACAGCGATCTGGCCGAGTATGGGCCTTCCTGCTGACAGCGCGTCTTCATTTTTCGCATAGGTCGGACGGTCGTGCCGTCCGCCACATGATGCAGGACCGTACAGGTATGGGCAGCCTGAATTTTCTGGCAGCCCCTTTCCGTCGCTTCTGGAGAACATTGCAACACCACCGAGAACACCATGATACAGCTCACTCCTGAAGAACGCTCCTCCAAGTTGCCCGCCCTGGCCCTGCTGTGCGGCATGGGTTACCGTTATCTTTCGCCGGAGCAGGCCGACGGGCTGCGCGGCGCTGCCGGGGGCAAGAGTGCCAGCGTGGTACTGGTCCCGGTGTTGCGCCGTTATCTGGGCGGGCGTTCCTTTCAGGTGGGGGAGACCTCCTTTTACCTCTCTCCGGCCAATGTGGAAAAGATCATCGCTGCCTTGCGGCCCCCTCTGCGTGACGGCCTGTTGCCCACCAACGAGCATATCTATGACCTGCTGCGCCACGGCATCACGGTCACGGAGGAGATAGGCGGCAAAAGCACGGACTGCACCATCTCCGTGCTGGACTGGGACTGTCCGGAAAACAATATCTTCCACGTCACCGAAGAACTGGCCGTGGCCGATACGTCGGGCCTGCACAAGGTCGTGCCGGACATCGTCTGCTATGTGAACGGACTGCCGCTGGCCGTGGTGGAGTGCAAGCGGCCCGACCTGCCCGGCAATGACGGCAAGCCGCCCTATACGCAGGCCATTTCCCAGATGATCCGCAACCAGGGACGCGACTACATCCCGCATCTCTTCATCTATACCCAGATAGCCCTTGCCGTGGACGGTATGGACGGCAAATACGGGACATGCGGCACACCGGCCAAATTCTGGGCCTCCTGGCGGGAAGAGGAAACGCCGGACGCGAGCATCAGCGCCTGGAAGCAGGGCGCCCCGGCGGAGGATGCCGCGGCCATCCTGGCCCTGCGTCCTGCCGCGCAGGGGGAGGCCTGGCATATCGCGCAGCACGGCGTGCTGACCGGGCAGGATCGCTGCGTGGCGGGCCTGCTGCATCCCGCGCGTCTTCTGGACGGCATGCGCTTCTTCACCCTTTTCGAGACCAGCCGCGACGGCCTGCACCGGCTGGCGGCCCGTTATCAGCAGGTGTTCGGCCTGCGGGCCATGCTGGAACGCCTGAAGGGCTGCGAGGGCGGCAAGCGGCGCGGCGGCGTCATCTGGCATACCACGGGCAGCGGCAAGTCCTACACCATGGTCATGCTGGCGCAGGCCCTTGTCCTGCTGCCGGAGCTCAAGCAATGCCGTATCGTGGTGGTCACGGACCGCGTGGATCTGGAAAAACAGATCCTGAAGAACTTTTTGAAAAGCGGTGTCCTCGGCAAGAAAGAGGCCGCCGAAGCCCGTGTGCGCACGGGCCGCAAGCTGGCCGAAAAGCTGGGCAAGGGGCAGGAACGCATCCTGTTCACCATCATCGACAAGTTCCATACCGCTGCCCAGCGCAAGGAATGCCGCAACGAGAGCCCGGACATCATCGTGCTGGTGGATGAAGGGCACCGCAGCCAGAGCGGGGAGACGCACCAGCTCATGCGCCGGGCCCTGCCCAATGCGGCGTTCATCGCCTTCACCGGCACGCCGCTGCTGGAAAAGGAACGCTCCCGCACGGAAGAGACCTTCGGCCGCATCTTGCATGCCTATACCATGCAGCAGGCCGTGGCCGACGGCACGGTGACGCCCCTGCTGTACGAGGAGCGCGTGCCGGATCTTTCGGTCAATGAAGAAGCCATCGATGCCTGGTTCGACCGTATCACATCCGGCCTTACTGACCAGCAGCGGGCCGACCTCAAGCGCAAGTTCTCCCGCTCCAGCCAGATCGACCGCACGAAAGGCCGCATGGAGCTCATCGCAGCGGACATCGCGGCCCACCTGCTCACCCTGCCCAAGGGCATGAAAGGCCAGCTGGCCTGCTCCAGCAAGGGCGCGGCCGTGGCTTACCAGCAGATCTTTGAGGACCAGGGGCTGATCTCCTCGGCGGTGGTCATCTCGCCGCCGGACACCCGCGAAGGCCATGAGGAGGTGGACGCCGAGAGCCGGGACGCCGTGGCCGCCTGGTGGAGCAAGCACGTCGGCAAGGAGGCGGAGAGCAAATATACCCAGCGCGTCCTCGACCGCTTCGCCACGGAGGGCGATCCGCAACTGCTCATCGTGGTCAGCAAGCTGCTCACCGGTTTCGACGAGCCGCGCAATATGGTCCTCTACATCGACAAGCCCCTGAAGCAGCACGAGCTGCTCCAGGCCATCGCCCGCGTCAATCGCCTGCACGAGCTGAAAAAGTTCGGCTATCTGGTGGACTACAAGGGCATCCTGTCCGCGCTGGATACCAGCATCGCCAGCTACAACGGACTGGCGGAGCGAGTGCAGGGCTATCGGGCGGAAGACGTGCAGGGCCTGTATGCGGCCATGTCCACCGAATACAAGCGTCTGCCGCAGCTTCTGGAGACGCTGGACGGCCTGTTCACCGGGCTGAATCTGGCCGATGTCCAGGCATTGGTGCAGCATCTGGGCCCGCGCATGGAATGGCAGGACGGCAAGGCCGTGGACAGGAACCGCAAACGCCGCGACGACTTTTATCTTGCCCTGCGCGCTTTTGAGAGCTGTCTGGGCGTGGCCCTGCAATCCCGCAGCTTCTATGAGGACCTTTCCTTCACCGATGCGGACAGGGAGCGCTTCAAGCAGGCCGCTCGCCGTTATGCCTCGGTGCGGAAACAGGTACGGGCCCTGGCCCAGGAAACCGTGGACTATGATGCCTATGCGGCCAGCATCCATGCCTTGCTGGACAGGCATATAGCAGGGGTCGCCATACAGGAGCCGGAGGGAATCTATCGCGTCGATGATCTGGGCAAGGGCGATCCCGCCCAGTGGAGCGAGGACAAGGCCCGCTCCGAAGCCGCCGCCATCGCCAGCCGCCTGACCCGCACCATAGATGTGAAGCTGGCCGACGATCCCTATGCACACGCCTACTTTTCCGAATTGCTGAAACAGGCCATCGCCAGAAGCAAGGAATCGTTCGATGCGCCCATCAAGCAGTATCTGCTCTTTGCGGATCTGGAAAAAAAGGTGCAGGCCGGAAAAACGCCGGGCGTCCCTTCCGCGCTGGAGACGCACCCCGATGCCCGTATCTGGTTCGGTATCCTCCGCATGGCGCTGGGTGAGCGCATCCCGGACGGAGAAGCCGTGGACGATGAGCCGTCCCTTGCCCCTTGGGTGCATTTGGCTCTGGCCATGGAGGACATCACGATCCGGGCCCAGAAGGAGTTTTCCCTTAATATGGAGGACAGGGAAAAGGCTATCAGCAAGGGCTTGCTGACGCTGTTCTTCAGTGAAGCCGCGCCGGAGACGCTCAGGACGGATATGGCCGCCATCCAGGCCATCATCGAAGCCGTGACCGCCAGCCTGCGCGTGCGCGCCCAGAAGGCCTGAGATGTACAGGCAAGGACACAGGGCCATGACGCCCGGCATGACTGAAAACACGGGGCAGGATGCGGAAAGCCCGATGCAGGTGGTGCATTTTCTTCTGTATGGCGAGGAACGCTTGCCCTTCCGTCTTGTCCGTCGGGGGACGGCACGCGGCAGCATACGCATCGCCGTAACGCCGCAGGGGGAGATCATCGTGACCGCCGATGCCGCCACGTCGCTGGAAGCCGTTGAGGACGTCCTGCAACAGCGCGTCCGCTGGCTGCTGGAGACCCGGGAACGCTTTCAGGCACAGCGGGCCCACGCCTTGCCGCGCCGCTTTGTGGGCGGGGAGACCCACTTTTATCTGGGGCGGCGCCATCAGTTGCGCATCGTGGATGAGAGTGAAGGGAAGCATGTCCGTCTGCTGCGCGGCAGACTGGTTGTCCCCAGCCGTTACCCGTGGAGCGAAGAGCCTGCGGTGCTGGCCTCGCGTACGGAAGAGATCCGGCGGCGTCTCGAGGCCTGGTACCGGCAGCGGGCGGAGGACGTACTGCCGCAGTATTTTGAACGGATGCTGCCGCTGGTCCCCTGGGCGGACAGGCCGCCTCTGCGCCTGGTGCGCATGAAGGCCCGCTGGGGCAGCTGCACGCCGCAGGGTGTCGTCCTGCTCAATCCAGACCTGGTACGCGCACCACGTCACTGCATCGAGTATGTGATTCTGCATGAGCTTTGCCACCTGCGCGAACACAGGCATTCCCCTTTCTTCTGGCAGCTGCTGGCGCAGGTCTGCCCGGACTGGCAGGCTCGCCGCGCGGAACTGGACAGCATGGCCGAGATCTGGCTGGGCAAGGAGGAGATGGGGATGCTGGCTAAATAATTCTTTGCCGTTTTACCTTTCCCGGTCAAGCGGGACGCTTGCCCACGGGCTTCACGTCAGTGAAGCATAGTGGGCTATATCTTCGGCCGGGGCGAAGATTTCCCGCCAGACACCTTACCGCATCCGCACGGTGCCCTGTCTGTCCTGCTCGGCAATCGCTGCGCGTTGCCTTTCCTCCTCCTGCCGCTGCTGTTCCGCTGCCTGCTGTTCCTGAAGGAAGTCCGTCAGGCGTTGCCGGATTTCCGGTTCCCGGGCAAACTCCCGGTAGGTCTCAAGCTCCTGGTCCATGCGTGCCTGTCGGCTTTCCAGATCCGCCTTTTCCTGATCACGGGTCTTGCAGACAGCTTCAAGCTGTGCCAGCTGTTTTTTCAGAACGGCCGCTTCGCGTTGCAGTTCATTCTTCTGGCGTGCGATGAGGTGCTTTGCGGACAAGGCCGTGCGCAGCCGGCTGATCGTCTGTGCCGACATTTCCAGCACGCGCCTGTAGTTAAAAAAAGAGGCTTCCGGGAGTGGTTCTTCCTCCCGCAGCAGGCGTTCCGCCTCCTCGGCCTGTCGTTCATAGTCGGCAACGCGCTGTTTCAATTCCGCCTCTCGCTGCCCCAGTCTGCCGATGGTACGGAGCGCATCCCGGACAAGCAACAATCCTTCCAGGGCAAGGCGATTGTTTTCTTCCTGCTGCTGTTTGTATTCGCGCGTATCCAGATGCTTTCTGGTCGCGCCGGGCTTCTGTTCCACGCCGCGCTGAATGGCAAAGCCGCAGCGTTGCAGATGGAGAGGCAGATCACTTTGCAACTTTTTCAGACTTTGCCGCGTATACATCTTGTTGGCATTCAGGCGTCCTTCCCGTGTCACGGGCACATGAAGAAAGTGCATGTGCGGCGTCTTTTCATCCATGTGCACCATCGCGGAAATGACATTTTTCGCTCCCACAAAATCCGTGAGAAAGGCTTTGCTTTCCTCAAAGAAACGCCGGATTTTTTCTGGAGAAAGGCTTTTGAAAAAAGCGCTGTCAGACGTGACGATAAGCCCGCACATGTGCACGGCATCCTTTCTGACAGCCTTGATCAGCTGCAAATCGTCAATGCGCCGCTGGATGGCCTGCGCGTAATTTGTCGCGGCCTTGTCGTGCAATTCGTAATTGCCGCAGCTGCGCTGATAGTCGATATCCGGGTTGGAATGGCTCTCGCGTTCCCGGCGATTGTGACTCTGAATGCCTCTGACGGCCTCTTTTTTGAATTTTTCCATATGCAGGACGAGATAGGACATGGTCGGACTTCCTTGTATTTCTGATCCGTACGGGTTTCCGACGTCTGCAAAGCGGTACACTTTTGCCGTTGTAGCGGTACAGCCGGAGAGGACCCCAGCGGACAATGCTGGACATATCTGGACGCTTTTTCGGGAGGTGTACCGCTGTACCGCCCCTTAGAGAGCGGTACAGCGGTACACCTGTACGCAGACAGGTCAATTTTTCCCTTCCAGCTTCTTTTTCAGGCGCTGGACAGCAGCCTTGGACTTTCCCATTTCCTCCGCGCAGTCACGGATGCTGTAGCCCTCGGCCAGCAGGCGTTTCAGCTCGGCCAGTTCCACATCCTCAAGCTCTCTGATGCGCCAGTGCAGCGCGTTGCCTTCGGTGATCAGATTGGCCTCAAAGGGGCGGGCATCATCGCCCACGATGCCCCGTGCCTTGGTCAGATGGACTTCAAAGCGTGCGCCTTCGGCCATGCTGTACTCTCTGGGCCTGCGCAGACTGATGACTGTATCCATGATATCTTCTCTGGCGCTGGTGCCGCGCTGATCGCCGGATTTTCCGGCATGATGGATAAGCAGGACAGCCATGCCCCGGCGACGCAGCTCCAGCAGCCATGCCTGCATGGTCTGCCATGACTGGGCTTCGTTTTCCTTGCCGGTACGGCACAAGGTGGCAATATTGTCCAGCACGACCATATCCACGCCTTTCAGAAATGGTTCCAGCATGACCTGCCCCTGCGCAGTGGAGAGATCCGGCATGGGACAGGGCTGCAGGTCCGGCGTGATGAGCGCCATATTTTTCAGTGTATGCGGCGGGACGGACATGCCACTGACAAGCGCGGCAAGGCGATGCTGCATGGCTGTGGCGGGCATTTCTCCGTCCACATACAGCGTCCGTTTGGGCATGGGCGCGCGCCAGTTGAACACCGCGCCGCCGGAAGCCACGGCTACCGCGACACTCAGGGCGGCAAACGTCTTGCCGATGCCGCGAGGCGCGTACAGGATGCCTATCCCTTGAACCGGAAGAATGGGGGATAAAAGATACCCCCGTTCAGGTATGGACATGGAAAGAAACTCGCCCATATCCAGTGATACCAGCGAAGGTGGCTTGTCCGGCAGGGCGCTTTCCAGCTGGCGGCGCACGCTTTGCAGCCCCTCTGTCAGATGCAGGTCGTTGAAGTCCTTGCCGCTGCCTGTGGTAAAGTGCGGCACAACAAGATGGGCCTGTGCAGCCTGCGCGGCCTCCTGTCCCTTGTCACGGCCCCTTTCGTCATTGTCGCCGCAGATCAGAATCTGCGCGTCCGGGAACTGTTTTCGCACGGCAGCCGCCACAACAGGCAGATTCCCGGCCGAAAACGTCACATAGACCGTCCATGCACAGGCAAGGTGAATGCTGGCCCCGGTGGCGTAGCCTTCACAAAGTGCCAGCGGTTTTTCTGCATTGCCGGGAATAGCGAATTGTCCGCCCTGAACCTTGCCGCCCGTAAGAAAGCGCTTGGTGCCGTCCGGTGCGATATATTGCAGACTCTGCACCGTGCCGGAACTGCCCCTGACCGGAATGATGAGCATCCCGTTTCTGTCCTGACGTATATCCGCAAGCGCAGGAATACCTTTGCGGCTCAGGTACGCGTGCCTTTCTGAACAGGGAAAGGAAGCCTGTAAACGCTTGTGCGCCTGCTGCGCCGCCTCCGCATGACGCCTGGCGCATTCTTCGTCACGCTGTTTGCGCATGGCCTGCTGCCGCCTGTGCCACTCCGACAGCTCAACAGGAGAAAGTGCCTGTTCGCTTTCCGCGTGGAACGTCCCCTGATCGCCTGTCTCCCAGTTGCACCACCAGAGCGTCGCTGGCCTGTCCTGATGGGCAATATAGGCGCCGTTGCGCTTGTGTGGCTTACTCCTTGTCGGACAGCGATGCAGAGTCCCGTCCACAAGGATATCTTCCGGTAGAAGGTCATGCTGCGCGAGAATTTCCCGGAAGCTTTCCAGAAGCCTAGTCATGGTTTTCCTGCTCCCGTCCCGCGTTTTCTATGAACGCTCTGATGTCTTCCGCCCGCCAGATAGTGGTACGGGGACCGAGCTTTACAGGCTTGGGATAACGTCCGGTACGGCAACCCTGCCACCAGGCGCTTTTGCTGATGGGAACAAGGGCCAGGACCTGAGGAAGACGAAGAAAGCCAGTGGAGGGGATATTTGTCGCCATAGTAACAACTCCGTATAAAGAAGAGGATTACGGAGTATATAGCATAAAATAAATGGCATGTGCAGGACAGATGTTTTGTAACCCAGGTACTTACAGCTACCTTCAAGAGCATTTTGGGTGTACAAAAATGTCATGCATTTTCTTTGGAAAACAGAATCAAAATTTTGTAACATTCTAAAATATAAAAAGATTATTGGTAGGCATAGAGGGGGATGTCAGCGGCCAAAAGGTTACAAAAAACACAGCTTTTACGAATAGCATTTATTCGAAGCTATTCGTAAAAGCTGTGTAATTATAGAATGTTATAAATTTATTGTTTTGCCAGATTTCCCCAAAAAAACGCTCTGCGCGTGTTTGGACGCTGTCCCCCCAGAGATTTTTATCAGAACATGCTCTTTTGGGTGGCTGTCAAGCCTGCCCGGCTTTGCTTGTGCGGAGTCTGTCCAGATAGTCGGACCACTCCTGCATCATCCTTCGGCGCTCCGGCAGGTACTCCGCATAATTGTACGCTGCGCGGACCTCATTCCGTTCGCCATGCGCAAGCTGGCGTTCAATCCAGTCCCGATTGTAGCCCAGTTCGTTAAGCAGCGTTGATGCGATGGAGCGAAAGCCGTGGACGCTCATTTCATCTTTTTGATAGCCCATGCGGCGCAGAGCATTGAGCATGGTGGCATCGGACAGGGGACGCGCTTCCGTGCGCACAGAAGGAAACAGATATTTGCCCGTGCCGGTCCAGGGCTGCAACTCCCGCAGAATCGCCACAACCTGTGTGGACAGCGGCACAATATGCGGACGTCGCATTTTCATGCGTTCTGCCGGAATGCGCCATTCCGCGGCTTCCAGATCAAACTCGCTCCACTGTGCGGCCCGTAATTCCGTAGGGCGGGTAAAGACCAGCGGAGCCAGCTTCAAGGCGCAGACCAGCGGGAAATAGCCGTCATAGGCATCTATGTCCCGGAGCAGCTGACCGACCTTTTCCGGCGCCAGCACAGCGGCACGATGTGTTACCTGACGAGGGTGCAGGGCTCCCCGAAGATCAGCGGCGATGTTGTGCCGCGCACGCCCCGTGATGACGGCATAGCGGAAAACCTGATTGATGATTTGCAGGACGCGCCGGGAGGTCTCGTAACAACGTTTCATTTCCAGCGGTCTGAGCACGGCCATGATATCCTGCACTTCCAGCCGGGCGATGGGCGCCGTGCCGATAAACGGGAAAATGTAGTTGCAAAGACGATACATGACCGTTCCCTGATGCTTTGCGGAGAATGCCGTCATGCGTGTGGTGTGCCATTCGCGGGCAATGTTTTGAAAACTGTCCCGTTCGGCAATTCTTCGGGCTTCCTGCTGCTGTCGCTTGTACGCGGAGGGATCGATACCCTTCGCCAGCAGACGCCGGGCCTCATCACGGCGCTCTCTGGCATCCTTGAGAGATACGGCGGGATAGGCCCCGAAGCTGAGGAGCCTGCTTTTGCCCTCAAAGCGGTAGGCCATGCGCCAGAGCTTGCTGCCGCTGGGAGGAATGAAGAGGAAAAGCCCGCCGCCGTCGGAATACTTGTGGGGCTTGTTTGCGGGCTTCAAACTGCGGATACGAACGTCGGTAAGAGGCATGGGGTACTCCTTGGCTTCTGCTGGATGTCTCGATACCTCTCAGGACAAAAAACACAGTAATACAACCATGTTATCCGTGAGGGTATCACGCTTTTCATACCATGGATCTACCCTCGGATATACCCCTGCAAGCATTGGATGCAACTGGACAAACGTGGACGACGGGAAACCCCGTTGACACAAAAAAAGAAAGGATACCAATGTGTTTTGCACACTGATATCCTTTATTGTACCTTATGTTGGCGTCCCCAAGGGGATTTGAACCCCTGTCGACGGCGTGAAAGGCCGTTGTCCTGGGCCGGCTAGACGATGGGGACGCGATGAGGTGTATCTACGGGAAAGACGGGGCGCCGTCAAGCAAAAAATCGAGAACTTCCTTTTTTCTTTTTCTCACCTTCCGTGTGGCCTGTCCTGATGCGCTGCGAGGCAGGCTTTTCCCGCCAATCCAGGGGCTGTCCTCCCATTCCCCCTGCTCTTGATCCCAGCACAAGCAGAAGAGACCAGGCCCTGTACGCCTCTTATCGCAACATTGATAACGGCGAAACAGCCGGAGAAGATAGCTAAAAACGGCTTCCCCTGACGGGTCCGCCGCACAGGAAAAGCCGTTCACGACCAGCTCCAGGCGTGTACCTAGCCCTTGCAGACCTTGCAGGGGCGGTACCCGGCGGCCTTGGCATCCGCCGGAGAGGTAAAAGTTTTGCTGACGCTCTTGCCCTTATAATAGCGGCAGGAAGAGTTGTGATAGATCTTGCTTTCCGGGTTGCCGCGATAGCCTGCCTCCATCTTTTGGGGCGCAGCCTTGGGGGCGGGTTGGGCGGCAGGGGCCGGAGCCGTGGTCGCCGCCGGAGCGGCCTGCTGGGCAGGCGCACTCAGGGCGAGACCGGAGGAAGAGCAAACGAGCCCCAGGATCATCAGGATGGCGAGCATTTTCTTCATGGCAGATACTCTCCGAAATATTTTTTAAACTATCCGCAGCCGGACGAAACAGCACTGCATCCGGCCCATGCCATGCAGGATACATCATTCTGCCGGAAGCATAAAGACACGGTCCTCCCGTTGCTGTATTTCTTTCCCGCCCTTCTGCTTGCATAGCCTCCTTCCCCCCTTGCGCCCCTCAGGAAGGACGCGCCTGCAAGATCCTGGCTTTACCCCTTCGCGGGAGCAGCAAGGCATCCGTCACGACAAAACAGTTGTAGCAAAGTAGCCCTCTGGGCTATCATGACCGGAAACCGTTTCAGGAGGGATTCGATGAGCCATCAGCATTCCCACCCGCAATGCATGGCGGGGAAAAATTTTGCCAATGCCGATCTGGCCGGCAAGGATTTTCGGGGCGTCGAGCTGCGGGGGGCCAATTTCGCCGGTGCCGACTTGCGGGGCGCCAATCTGGAGCTGGCCGATCTGGCCGGGGCCAACCTCGTCAACGCAGAGCTGGCAAAGGCCAATCTTTCCTGGGCCAATCTGGCGGGAGCGGCGCTTAATGAAGCAGACCTGAGTGATGCAGACCTGCGGGAAGCCCGGCTGAATGGTGCCATCCTGGAGAATGCCCTGCTGGACGGTGCGAATCTGACGAGTGCCAGTCTTCGGGGAGCCGACCTGAGTGGGGCCAGCCTGCGTGAGGCCTGTCTGGATGGTGCGTGGCTGGAAGGCGTCATAGGGCTTTCGGACAAATAAGCCAGAGCCTTC